>CAJWYZ010000007.1 GCA_913049525.1 uncultured Fidelibacterota bacterium
CCAAAATCAGACTTAACAGGGTCACTAATTTCACCAACCTCCATAGCATAAGAAACCTCCTCATATTCCCTAACCAGCGCCCCCCTATGAGTAAACCCAAGACGCCCACCCGCGGGTGCCGAACCAGGATCATGGGAATACAGTTGAGCAAGAGAATCAAAGGACACCCCATTTGTTTGAACCTCATCCTTTAGCATATTGAGAAAATCAAAAGCCTTTGCCATAGAAGCGTCGCCCGGAGAAAAAGGCACTTCTATTATACTGAAATTATATTTTTCAGGATGACGGGGAATAGAGTCTTTAAAAGAATCAAAAAAATGTAATACCTCTACACGGCTCACATCAACATTTTGAATTTTAGAATACTGATATCTTTCAACAATCATCATATCTCGAATATCTTGCCAATAATCTGCTTTTATTTGTCTCATTGACATTCCAGCCATTTCCAAAAACAATTTTTCAGAACCCGCCTTTAAAATAAAATCATCTATTTGTTGATTAAGGGCCCTATCAACCTCATCGTTAGAAATTATAATATTAGTATCCTTCTCTGCGACGCTTAATACAGCGTATTGATTGATTATATTGTTTAGTGTAGAAACATATATCTGTTCAAAAAGATAAGGATTTTTTGATGGATCCACCCGCCGCTCCATTGCAACAAACTGAGACTGTTGTAGCACGTCACTATGCAGAATAACACTGTTCCCCACAATAGCGGCAACACCGTCTACTTTTCCTTGGGAAAAAAACATCCCAACCAGAAAAACAACAATAAAAAATCTATTGAAAAACATTAATTAAAACAATAAGCTGTTATTTTTAATAATAGTATATTTTTTTAACAAACCATCAACCCCGACAGATTTAGCCTCGTCCTGCCCCTCTTTTATTAACAAAGATTCGATTTGCACATAAACACGATCAACATCTATTGGCGTAGCAAAGGCGGGCTCAACAAGTTGAATTATTGAAAAACCATTTTTTGATGTGGGCAACACCGGACTATATTCTCCCACACCCAACAAAGAAGCCGCATCAAAAAGAGACCTATCGCCACTCCTTGAAAAAGGACCATATAAACCGCCCTCCCCAGGGTTGGTAGAGCTGTTTTGTTGAGCCAACAAAGCAAAGCTTGTGCCAGAATCAAGAAGTCTAACCAGACTGTCTGCAACGCCTCTGGTAGAGACCTTTATTTCTCTAACAACAACCCTTTCATCATCCATATATTTAGCAAGCTTGTTGTTTTCATAATAATTAAAAACATCAAGAGTGTCTGGTTTTTGTGCAGAATTTACCAAGCGCTTTAAGTATGCATCGTATAACAGGTCCGACACCACCCCACCCTTTTTATACTTAAAGGTAAAAATATTCTCAACCCCCCCAGCAAAACCCTCGCTTATTGCAATATCTTGTAAAATAATTGTTTTCAAAGCAGAAATAATTTTATCAGCCGAATCAAGGCGGGGCTGCCTAGCAGGCGAAATCCTTTTAAGCTTTGTGGAAAACCACCCCGGACCATACCCCTTACCATTATAAACACAAAGCACACCCACGCCTTCAACCCCCCCAAGAAGGAAGGCAGAACCCTTGTTATCAGATTCAGACAAAAAACCATCTTTTTGATTGCGATTAAAGGCGTCCAACACCAGCTCAACACCAGCAAGATTAAACAACACCCCATAGTCATCAATTTTTTTAGCATCATAATTCACAGCCGCCTCTCGCAACTGATCCCGCACGCTATTTTTAGAAACATTTATAACATAGCTTTCATAGGCATCGTCTGACATATATTGAAGTTCAGAAGGCCTTATATCAGAAACTAAAATAAGATGATAACCAAAATCTGTTAAAACAGGAGAAGAAAGCACATCCACCCCCAACCCAAAAAGAACCCGCTGAAACTCAGGAACAGTTCTGCCCCACTGAACCCAACCAAGAGAGCCGCCATTGTTTTTAGCACCAGGATCGTCAGAATATTTTTTTGCCAAGACACTAAAACTCCCACCCGCCTCAAACTCATCTTTAATCTGTTGAGATAAAAGAAGGGCCTCGTCAACCGTTCTTTGAGGAGGATTGCCAAGATACGCCCCACTATGACCAATTAATATATGGCCTGCAAACAGCTCTTTTTTTGCATTTTGTCTTGCCGCATCTAATTCAGATGGAGAAATTAATGGAGTAGCAACAAAATGTTCATAGCTTTCATTCACTAATATTTGTAGAGACCGATCTCTTATTTTAACAGCAATATCTGGATCGTTTTGTAAACCCACCTTTTTCGCCTCAAGAACACACAGTTCTCTTTTAACAAAATCTGTAAACATTTTGTCCTTTTTCAGGCTATCAGCGCGCTCCCACTGTTTTTTAGGATACCGGGAATAAAAGTCATGCAAAGAATACTCATCATCATTAATTGTTAAAACCGTTCCCTCGGCGGCACACAACAAAGAAGCGAAACACAATAGTAATATTTTTAACATCAATTTTATCCTATTTAATTAACTTTTACCAAAGCGTCAAACTTACCAAAAAAACGAGAAAAGAACGCATAACTATCTTCATTTTCATCCAAATGAATACATAGGCCTAAAACATCGTTGTTGGCAGGAATTATATGATAATTAACCCCCCCCTCACTTAAAAATTTGTCTGCATAATCGAGGACAGCTGAAGCAAATAAATTTTCACCCCTATTTTTAACAGAACACAAAACGCCACAGGGCCGCAACACCACAGAACATATTCCAGCCCTAGACGCAACCAATCTCAGACGAGATTCATTTATAATATTTATTAAAGAATCAGGGGCAGGCCCAAACCGGTTAATTAAATTATATAAAATGCCATCCAAAGCCCCCTCCGTTGTGGCAACAGCCAGGCCCCTATACACAGACATCCGAACACTTTCTAGAGCAATATATTCTTCAGGAATAAACCGCTTTTTATAAAGCTCTATAACAACATCTTCGGGAAGAATTCGAAAATCCAACCCCAACCCATCAGAATCATGTAGCGCACGCTGAATCATACGTGTGTACATTTCATAACCCACAGAACTACTACCACCAGACTGTTTATAGCCAAAAAGAGAGCCCGACCCCCGTATTTCCATATCTTTCATTGAAACATTATACCCCGCCCCAAGACTAGTATTCTCCTCAATAGACCTAATTCTTTTAAAGGCTTTTTCCGACAAAGAAACCCTCTGCGGAACAAGAAGGTATGCATAGGCCTGTTGGCGGCCCCTGCCGACGCGCCCCCTCATTTGGTAAAGCTGAGAAAGGCCAAACAGATGCGCATTGTTAATAATTATACAGTTTGCGGAGGAAACATCAATACCAGACTCAATAATAGACGTACACACCAAAATGTCCGTTTTGCCAGAAACAAAATCACTCATTTTTTGTTCAATATCTTTAGGGGGCTCTTGGCCATGAATAAAGCGTACGACGTGTTTTGAAAATAAACGCTGCAATTTATGTGTAATATTTTTTATAGACACAATATCATTATGAACAAAATAAACCTGACCACCCCTTCCTACCTCAAAACTAATAGCCGCCACTATAGTTAAATCATTATAATACTCAACCCGAGTTATTATTGGAAGCCGCAACCTCGGGGGTGTTTGCAGCATAGAAACAGAATAAATACCCGATAGCGCAAGATTCATAGATCGAGGAATTGGCGTTGCCGACATTGAAAGAACATCAACGCTGCTTTTAAATTGCCTTATCCTTTCTTTATGTTTTACGCCAAACCGGTGTTCTTCATCTACTATTAATAAACCTATGTTTTTTAAATACAAATCATCATTTAACACCATATGTGTACCAATTAAAACATCATTGTTATTTTCAATTATATTTTTTTTAACCACCCCCAAACCCCCTTGAGACCTAAAACGAGAAACCATATCAACAGAAATGGCCTCCGGCCCAAGGCGGGCGGAAAACGATGAGCACAGCTGATTTGCAAGTATGGTTGTTGGAGAAAGAACAACCACCCTTTTGCCCCCCACCACTACCCTGAACGCCGCCCTAATTGCAAGCTCTGTTTTGCCAAAACCAACATCCCCACACAACAACCTGTCCATAGGCGAATTTGCAGAAAGATCCTCTGATATATTATTCCAAGCACTAACCTGGTCGGGGGTATCTTCAAACGAAAAGGACGCCAAAAAAGGCCCCTCCAGTGAGGGGTCTTGTGAAAAGGCGGGGCGGAACAGACCGCGCCTTTTCACATAAAGACTTAACAAGTGCTGTATTACTTCTTCAGCCCGCTTTTTAGCGGATAATTTTTTACGCGCCCAACTTCCCTTTTTAGAAAGAGAGTCTAACACTACCCCCTCCGTGCCGGCGGGGGCAAAAAATGCAATTAGATCTAACGACCCAATATCTGTTGAAATTACCCCCCCATCATTGTATTTTATTGAAAGAAGCTCTTGAGCAGACACCCCGCCCTCCTTTAAAACCAAGCCCACACAAACCCCAACCCCATGGTCTCTATGAACAAGATAATCCCCCCGACAAATTTTTTCCAACTCTAAAGGAGCAGGTCTTCCACCCCCCTTTTCTTGCAACGGCTTTTTGTCTACAAACCATAAAGGAATAGAAATATTATTATTTTTATCAGCCAAGCCCACAGAAGAAAGGCCATCCACCACCCCCATAGATGAACAATTGTTTTTATAAACAGCACAAAACTGTCTATGGGTAATGGTTTGTAGTTGTATATTTTTTAGAATTTTATTAGGGTTGCCAATTATAAGCTCTCCATCAGAATCTAGGGCCACAGGCAAAAATTCTTTTAGAGAAACATCTTTCAGCGCCAGAGGTTTATTTTTTGAAACGGACGATAGAACAAGGCTGTTTACACGCTCGGTTGTTAATTGACTGTCAACATTAAAGCGAAAAACTATTGGGAATTCATCTAAAAAATTAATTCTATAAGGGCAATAAGACGAAAAAGGAAAAACATCAATTATTCCCCCGCGAGTAGAAAATTCTCCCGGCATAGCCACAAAATCAGACAACACATAATTTTCGGAAACCAAAAAGTCATAACACTCTTCAAATGAGACGCCAAGCTCAAAAACCAACCTATTATCAATACCGCAGCCAAGTATAGGCAGCGAAGCCCCGCCCTCTGAAGAAACGATGACCTTTATTGGACCCAAGCCTTCAGCCAAAACCTCTCTTGCCCTCAAATTAAAGCGGTCGTCAGAAGACGTAAACCCCGCCGGAACGCTTGCATTGGCCTTTGAGTCCGACACAAAAACAAAAGAGTCATTATCCCACAGAGTAGATAAATATTTGACCGATGAAGCAAAGGCGCCGTCGTTTATTGTAATAAACAACCTATTATCAATTGCGTCTATTAGCGGCAATAAAAAGTCGGGATGAAAACCAGAAACACGCACCCCCCCATCATCCCCAACAGAGGCCGACATATCTACAATAGACATTATAGGAGGCGGTTGTTTCACGTGAAACAACTAAGAAAAAGATTTAAGAAAAAGGGCGAGCACACCAATATCGGCGGGGCGGACCCCGGCCACCCTGGAAGCCTGGCCCAGTGTTTCTGGCCTGATGCGCCCCAGCTTTTCTTTTGATTCAGAAGAAAGATTGGGGAGCAACGAATAGTCGAAAAGGCGGGGAATGACAACATCCTCCATTTTTCTTAAATTTTTTACCCTAGAATTTTCAATTTTTACATAACCCTCATACTTAATGTCTGTCTCTGCGGTGAAAGCAGAATCAATTAAACAATCATTTAAGAGTTTTCGTCCCTCGCTACAGTTTATTAAATATTTTTTGGGACGCTTAATATAATCTGAAAGCAAAAGCGTCTCACCCTCCACCTCCACCCGGGTTTTTTTACAATATTTTATAATATCATCAACCGACCTCTTATAGGCCTTAAAAAGCGCATATTGATTTTCCTGGATCAATCCCAATTTGTGGGCCCTTTCTGTTAGTCGAATTGGGGCACTGTCCGCCCGCAATGAAAGGCGGTATTCAGCACTAGATGTAAACATCCTATATGGTTCATTTATATCTTTAGTGATCAAATCGTCAATTAGCACCCCAATATAAGCCTGATCTCTGCCCAAAACAAGAGGTTCCCTATTTAATAACTTGAGTCCGGCGTTGGCGCCAGCTATTAAGCCCTGGGCCGCAGCCTCCTCATATCCAGACGTGCCGTTCATTTGTCCGGCGAAAAACAGCCCATCAAACATTTTTGTTTCAAGGGTGCTTTTTAATTGGGAAGACGGAAAGTAATCGTATTCAATTGCATAGCCAGGGCGAACCAGCTGAACATCTTTAAGCCCAGATATGCTGCGGAGAGCAATTTTCTGAACACGTTTTGGCATGCTAGTAGAAAACCCATTTACATAAATTTGATTTGAATTTAACCATTCTGGTTCCAAAAAAAGCTGATGTTTATCCCTATCGCCAAACCTAACAATTTTATCCTCAATGCTTGGACAATAACGGGGACCAACACCACCAACACTTCCGGAATACATCGCAGATTTTTGTAAATTATCAGATAATATTTTATGAACCGCGGGGTTAGTATCAACAATATGACAGGGAATGTTTTTTGGCTTAAATGGGCGCTCTGTGAGAATTGAAAATGGGACAGGATTTTCATCGCCCCCGGATAGCGGCAAACCACCCCACTTAATTGATGATGATAGTAGGCGTGGCGGCGTACCTGTTTTTAGACGAGAAACACTAAACCCTTTATTTACAAGAACATTTGACAGGCCAACAACGGCGCGCTCTCCAAATCTGCCGGCGGAAAATTTTTCATTTCCAATATGTATTAATCCATTTAAAAAGGTTCCGGAACAAACAATTAGGGCGCTGGTTTTTAATACCCCGCCCTTTCGCAAAACAACACTAGAAATCCGCCCACTATCAACAGAGAAGTCAACAGCCTCATCCTGAATAATTGATATATTTTTATGGGAAGAAAAAGCCTTTTGAATATATATAGCATACTTATGCTTATCAATTTGAGCCCTGGGCGACCAAACCGCCCTTCCTTTAGATTTATTTAACACTTTAAACTGAAGTCCACAGGCATCCGAAGCCCTACCCATAATCCCGCCAAGGGCATCAATTTCTTTTACTAAATGTCCTTTGCCGAGTCCGCCAATTGCCGGATTACAGCTCATTCTACCAACCGCATTTATATCCATCGTAACTAACACGGCTTTTATTCCCAGATTTGCCACAGCAAATGCTGCCTCTACCCCCGCATGACCCCCCCCGACAACCACAATAGATCTATTCTTCATTTACCAACACAAAAATTATTAAAAATATTTTGTACAACGTCTTTATTGGGGATTTCACCAACTATATCTTTGATAGCAACAACAAAACCATTAAGCGTAGACGCTATAATATCCGTTTCAATCCCCGAATCCAATTGTACAATGGCCTCATCTAAACACAACAAAGAATTTTCTAACAGCCCCCGCTGTCGCTGGGAGATCATAAAGCCAGACTCTCTATCTGAAAGATTAATATTGTTTAAAATATATGTGGAAATAGATGTTAATAACTTGTTTATACCAACACTTTCTTTTGAAGATGTATAAATAATGTTTGTTTCTATTGTCGGGGAGGAATTTGACAAATCAGACTTTGATTTAACCAAGATATGGTGTTGTTGATATTTACCTGCAAATTGTTCATTAAAAATATTGTTAGGATTTTTATCATCCACAACAATAAACAAATCAGCCCGCTTCATTTCAGCCCTGGTTTTTTCCACCCCAAGGGCGTCCAGCAACCCCCCAGACTCCCAAATGCCAGCAGTATCAACTAGGCATACGGGAACACCCTCTAACTCAAACCAAGATTCAACAGTGTCTCTAGTGGTACCGGCGACAGGCGAGGTTATAGCCCTGTTTTCTCCCAACATTGCGTTAAATAAACTAGATTTACCAGTATTTGGTCGTCCCAAAATTATAATTCGAATACCCGAAAATATTTTTTTCCCAATTACAGAAGAACTAATAATTTTGGCTATTTGAGACTGGACATCTTCAATTATTAAACGAATAGACGAATAAGAGGTGGTGCTTATTTCATCTTCTGAAAAATTCAATTCATTTTCAATGATTGAGAGAACATCTATTACCCTAGATTTTATATCACCCAACAATGTGGAAACCTTTCCTTCTAGATGGCATAGGCTTAGCTTGGCAGACTGGGATGTTTTAGAAGAAATTAAAGCAGAAACCGCCTCAGCCTGAAGCAGGTCCATTTTTCCATTTAAAAAAGAACGATATGAAAATTCCCCAGGCTTAGCCAACCTTGCGCCGCCATCAATAGCGGCCTGTAAAATAGAATTTTTTACAGCAGCACCGCCATGACAGGATATTTCTATTATGTCTTCACCGGTATAGCTTGCAGGAGATTTAAAATAGGTTGCAACAACCTCATCAAGAATTATATTATTTATTGGGTGATAAAGCTTTGTAAATAATGCAAACCTGTTTTTAGGCAGTTGATGGGTAAATCTTTTATATAAGGGCTTTAAATCTCTTCCAGACAGCCTCACCACGGCAAGAGCCCCAATACCAGAGGGGGTGGCAATAGCTACAATGTTTTCTTGATCATAGGGAAGCATTTCACTTGCAATAAATTATTGATTAGCAAGCTTATTCTTAATACTTCGCTGTTGGAAAAAGCTTAGCATATTATAGGCCGTATAATACAAATTAAGTCCGGACGGGAAAGTATTAAAAAGGAGAATAAAAAATCCATTCATAAAATACATAACAGGTTTTTGACTTTTATCCATTGTTGCCGAGGACATCCGCATAGTTAGCAAGAGAGTTGCCCCCATTACCAGGGGCAATATGGCAACACCATCACCATAAATTGGAATAGAAAAAGGAAGGGTTAATACCACATCTGGCTTGGATAGATCAGATATCCACAACATAAATGGCGCCCCTCGAAATTCAATTGTAGTACGAAAAACCATAAATAAAGCCCACAATAATGGCATTTGAAGCATAATAGGAAGACATCCGCCAAGTGGATTTACTTTATGTAGTTTATATAAGGCCATCGTTTCCTTATTAAGGCGCTGGGGGTCCCCTTTATATTTTGCTTGAATTTTTTTTATTTCCGGTTGAATTTTTTGCATATTTTGGCTGGACTCATAACTTTTTTTTGTGAGCGGTCCCGTAATTAATCGAACCAGCACCGCAAATAAAAGCAGAACAAGCCCATAATTTAGATTCAATTTATTATGCATAAATTTTAACACCCACAAAACGCCCTTGCTAATTGGGCGAATAGGCGCAAAACCCCAATTCATTGAAGCATCAAGGGAAACATCCGTTTGAGATAAATAATCAACATCAAGTGGCCCCAAATAAATACTGGAAGAGATTGTGGATACATTTAATGGATACCCGATAGAGGCGCTATATAGAGGGGTATGTTTCCGATTACCAAAACTTTCGTTATGCTCAGAAAGAGTTGCATATTTTCCGGGATCCTTTGCAATTATTGCAGACATAAAATATTTTGTACGAATGGCAACCCAATCTGTCTGTCCCTTAAATACCTCTCGAGCAATATTTTTTTCAGAATCTTTTGCCTGAATATCTTCAGTTTCACCAGCCTGGCTGATGATCCCCGAACCATAAGCTATATCTTCATCTTCCTTTTCTTCCGAGGGTCGCAAACCGCCATACCAGAGGAGCTCCAGATTATTTGAATATTCAAACGCCTCATCATTAATTTCGTAATAATGCTCATTAATATATTTGTTTGCGGAAAAAGAAACAATTTTATTGATAAGCGCTAAGCCATCGTTATTATTAAGGGAATATTTCAATTCTATAGTCCCAGAATCGAGAAAAATAGTATCCTGCCTATTTGAATAATTTAATAAGGTAAATGGCTGGTTAATAAAAGTATACATATCATCCATATCATTATATTCCGCCAAGCAGGGCATACAATCTTCTTCGGAGCTAATTATTAGGGACACAGGAATGTTGGGATTAAAAACCCCCCCATCACTATATCCACCAAGATGCTTTAATTCATCAGAATTTTCACTGGATAAAAAATAATTTGTAAAACTTCCACCAGATTTATTGGTGAGCGTCGCAGTATATAAGGGGGTAACTATAGTTATAAATGATTCAGCAGGGCCTTGTTTGGTTAATATGGCAGCCGACCCAGACTCAAAAGAGGGGGTGATGTTTTTTTCCCGCGTAGCAGCAACAACACTTTCAGAGTCTACAATTTCTAATTTTTTTTCAGACACTGCGCCCGTATCATATCCAAGCCATTCTAAATAAACGGGTTGTAAAATAATAATTAAAAATATTAACCCACCAGCAAGGATATATCGAAAGGTATCATTCATGGTACTGGATCAAAGCCTGTTGTTTTATTAAATGGATGACATTTACCAATTCGTTTTAAAGCGAGCCAGCCCCCCCTAATTATGCCATACTTTTCAAGGGCACCAATTGCAAAACCAGAACAAGACGGCGTAAAACGACAGGCGTCCGGAAGAAAACCAGAAAGCAAGGCTTTATATAATTTTATTAATAAGATAAAAAAATGTTTAATCAGAGAATTTATCATACATAGAATTGAAAGATTCTTGAATGGCCCCAAAAGAGAGGTCTGGCTTTTTAGGGCGCACAACTACCACGCAACCCATATTATTATCAACCATAATTGATTTAAAGGCAGATCTGCAGCGACGCTTAAATAAATTACGCTCTATAGCGTTTCCATATCTTCTTGAAACTATAAGTCCCATTTTAGGTTTAGAGCTTTTGGTATATTTAAATGATAAATCCCCAAAGTGCAGGGATTTGGAGGTTCCCATTGTTTTTGAAAACTCCGATGAGGAGAGCGAATATTTCAATTAGGCAGAAATTGTCTTCCGGCCCTTTTTTCGTCGCCTTGCCAGAAGAGCACGACCAGCCTTTGTACTCATTCGCTTTTTAAATCCGTGTTTATTTTTTCGTTTTCTATTGGTATATTTTATTGTGACCTTCATATTCAGCCCTTTTTTAAACTATTTCAGCCCAGAAATTTAACAACATTTTCTATATAAATAAACAAATTATTCTTGCCAACCGGCCCTAACAACAGTGCCTATTCCACCCCTTGGATTAAAATGGCCAATCACATCAATTTTTCGGGGCTCACAGGCAAGTCGAAAATCATCCAAAATCTTGTTTGTTACATTTTCATGAAAAATGCCCAGATTACGAAATTGTTGAACATATAATTTAAGCGACTTTAATTCCACAATTAATTTATTAGGAGTGTATATTATTTCAATTATAGCAAAATCAGGCTGTCCTGTTCGCGGGCACACGCAAGTAAATTCAGGTACGGAAATCTTTACCTCATAATCTCTATCGGGGTATTGGTTGTCCACCACCTCAAAATCTACATGGCTAGGAGAAGGGTCAGACATAATTACACTGTTTCCATCAATGTTTTTTTAATTGTTGACACTCTATGTTCAAGCAGTTCTGGTGTAGCGCTTAAAAGCGACTCAACCCCAAACCCTTCAACACAAAACGATGCCATGGCGGAGCCCATAATAACAGCTTCAAGAAAATCTGGCCGTGAAGATTGAGAGAGATATCCCATAAAGCCGCCGGCAAAAGTGTCACCGGCACCAGTTGGATCGTTCAGCATATTGATAGGGAAAACGGGTACCGAACGCCTAACATCCCCGTGAGCCAGATAGGCGCCATCTGCACCTCTTTTAATAACAACAATTTTTGGTCCATAAGATAATAATTCGCTAGCCGCATTTGCAATTTCTGACTGCCCCGTAAACTGTTCAGCCTCTTCGTGGTTAATTAATAAAATTGTAGAAAGCTTCAAAACTTCAGCCACCTTTTCAGGGAAAAGATCAATCCACAAATTCATGGTATCGGTTACAATATGGTCAGCATTTAGTGTTAATTTTGCCACCGACAATTGTAAATCAGGATGGATATTGCCTAAAAATACAAGGGGAGAATTTCTATCTGAATCCAGAATAGAAGGAGAAAATTTTTCAAAAACGCCCAATTCGGTAAAAAGAGTATCTCTCGTAGAATAATCATCACTATATTTTCCTCCCCAGCGGAAAGTCGGGCCATTTTCAACCAATATATTATCAGTATTTATTTTCCGTGAGCGAAATAATTGCCACCCATCTTCGGGAAAATCGCTTCCAACCACCCCAACCAATTTTACAGGAGCTAACAGTCCGGCAGAAATAGAGAAATATGTAGCAGACCCACCTAAAATATTTTGTCGATTTCCGCGTGGTGTCATTAGCGTGTCAAGCGCTATAGAACCAACAGCAAGTATGTTTTTTTGTTTATTCATAGGGCGTAAATATTAGCATTTTTATCTGTCTTTATACAATGATGAAATCTGCCTTATATTTCAATTATGGGATACCTAGAATTCTGTTCAAATTGCGGCAAAAAAAATCAATTTGGCGCAAAAGATGGCAACATGCGCCACCATTGTTCACAATGCGGAGCCATTCACTATGAAAACCCAAAACCAACAGCCACCCTAATTTGTATATACGAAAAACAATTATTATTAGTGAAAAGAGCCGCCGAACCAGGAAAAGGAATGTGGGGCTTGCCAGGGGGATTTATTGAAAAGGGAGAAACGCCGGAAATGGGGGCAGAGCGAGAGCTAATTGAAGAAACAAACCTGCAGGGTAAAGTGAAAAGCCTGCTAGGAACATGCAGTCATTTTAATACAATTTTTGGGGACATATTGTTGGTGGGAATGGAAGTACAAATTGAGGATTGGTCAGCATTGAAAGCGGGCGATGATGCGGCAGAAGCGGTATTGTTCCCATTAGAAAAATTGCCCAACCTCGCCTTTCCTTGTCACGAAAAAATTGTAAACATGTACCTTGAACAGTTAAAATCATGAGTGACCACACAACCTCTAAAAACGTTCTTATTATTCATGGTCCCAATATGAACCTGTTGGGACATCGAAAAATAGAAGCCAACCCCAATATTACTTTGGATAAATTAAACAGAAGTTTACGCAAGGTTGCAAAAAGTCTGAATATGAAGGTAAAAATTATACAAACAAACGACGAGACCAAGGCCGCCACAACCATACAGAGACAACGAAATAAAACCAGCGGAATACTCTTTTTCCCTGGGCCGTGGCAAAAATCAGGGTATGTTTTACAGGATATACTTAAATTGTTATCAATACCATTTGTAACAATTTCTGTAGGAGAAAAAGCAGAGGTGTTACAGGGTTTACACAACATTTATGAAGCAGATCTTTATAAAGCAGGCGAGATAGCGCTTACCCATTTATCAGATTCAATATAATTGTAATAAATTTGGTAAATCGGCTATAGAATTGATTATATAATTTGGTTTTTCCCCTAGGCGGACTACCCCCCCTTTTCTAAATTTTCCAGTTTTAACTAAAACAGACTTCATACCTACATTATTGGCTCCGCCAATATCGCCAACCATATCATCTCCCACCATATAAATTGATTGAAAAGGGATCCCCCAAGGCTTTACAGCTAATTGAAATAAATAGGGAGAAGGCTTGCCAATAAGCACCGCCTCTTTGTCGGCGGCAAATTCAAGCGCTGAAACAAAAGCGCCCAAATCTAGAGTTAATTCACTGCCTGAATGCCAATGCTTATTTTTATGCATAGCCACCAATTCGGCCCCATTTAATATCTTTTTGAATAGAGAATTTAACAAGCCAAAGGTAAACCCATGACCCATATCTCCCAAGACAACAGCCTGTGGGCTTTCAACATTCAAGCTAAAATCAGAAAAGTCTTCTTTCATTTCTTTATCGGGAACCACCAAATCAATGGCCGTATATTCCCTACCCTTACAATATTCAACCGCAGCATGTGGGGCGGCAAAAACCTCATTAATTTCTATGGATAAACCCATTGAATGTAGTTTGTGCACCAACTTTTTTTTCGTCAACCGAGTAGTGTTGGTAATAAATCGAAAGGGAATATTATTGTGTTGGAGTATATGAATAGTTTCCACCGCACCGGGGATTAAAGAGCCCCCCTGATAAACCACGCCGTCTAAATCTAATAACACCCCAATGTTCTGCAAACTAGATAAGGTTTCCTTCAAATTCACCAGAAAACAACAACTCTGCCGGACCCTCACAAAAAGCCTCTCTCCAACCTTCATCAAAGGTAAACTTAAGAGACCCGCCAGCAGAGGAGGTGGTAATTGGTGATATAAGGCCACGGCTCTTAGAAAGATGATATACCACCGCAGCAGATCCGGACGAACAGGATGGCATAAGTTGTTCCACCCCCTTTTCATAGGTTCTAATTTCTATGGTATTATCAGATTGAATTCGATAAAAGTTTACATTAATTCCTTGAGGCTTAAATGGTTGAGAGTATCGAACCTTCCGCCCCAATGTTAATACATGTTTCTCATCTAAATTGTCTAACTGACACACAAAATGTCGAGCGCCACTATCAACAAAAAACCCAGAGACCCCTTCGGGAGAAAGACATTCTGATTTATACACTGGAGTTTTCATGCTCATCAGCACTTTGCCATTAGATTTTATTTCGGCAGTATGTATCCCGGCGCCTGTTTCAAATTTTAATTTTCGCCTGGTATTATTGAGACTATATATAAATTTTGATGCACATCGAGAACCATTTGCACACAAAGTTTCCCAGGAACCATCGGAATTATAATAGTCTAAGAAAAAATCGTATTTTTCAGAAGAAAAAATGATAAACAGTCCGTCGGCACCAATGCCTGTATTACGGTTGCACAACTGTTGAATTAATGATTCCTTGGCACCCATGTCTGGAAAGTCTTCCGATAAAATAAGAATAAAATCATTTCCGTTGGCATGGCATTTTGTAAAGGGTATTTTCATAAATTCAAATAGTTTGTATCTGCACAGACTTTAAATTACCGATAAAGACACACGCCGACCACAGATAATAGGGGAAATCAATACAAAACCATATCGTATAGATATAATGTAGTGCAACTCTGCAACGTCTATTGAAAAAAGTATAATCATTGACGGAAAATGGCTTAATTTTATCTCATCTAATCGAGGATATTAAATGGAATTTTCGAAAAAAGAAATCATCACTAGCGCATGGAACATATTAAAACCCAATTTGGGATTAATGGTTTTGGTAATAGTATTTATTTTTAGCCTTAACCTCATATTGGGGATTGTTCAAGATAGACTGCTTCAAGATGTTACGCTTCAATCTATTCTATTTACAGTAGCAGCATATTTATTTCAAATGGGGCTCAATTTGGGAATGTTGCGAATTTGTCTAAATCTAATTTATAATAAAGATGGAGACTTCTCTCAGCTGTTTGGCAGCTTCCACTTATTAATACCATATTTATTAGCATCTCTCATTACATTGTCGATACTGCTGCTGGTAGCCGCGCCCGGGATAATACTTTTACTATCTTCAATTTCATCAGATTTAGATATGTTGCAGGCCGCAGAAACATGGGGGGGCGTATCGACGACAATTCCTGTACTTATTATAATTATACCCCTGGTATATATTTCTTTACGACTACAATTTTACGATTATTTTTTGGTAGATGGGGAGAGCAATATTGTAGAGGCAGTGAAAAAAAGTATGGCAATAACAAAAGGATATGTAATGGAATTGTTTTTATTGGGAGCGGTAATGTCAATTATTGTGCTTGTTTCTATTATACCCCTGGGAGCGGGACTATTTATTAGTATACCGCTTGCAACAATGGTAAACACCTATGTATATCAGAAACTTAAACGAGCGAACTAAACATCTATTAAAGAACCGTTTTCATCAGATAAAAATAAAGCTTCAATTCTTTCAGCAATTTTATTAAGCCCCACCCAATTGTCATGGTCTGCTTCAGGCATTTTATTTCTATTGGAGGGAGTATCAATTATTCCCGGAAGCAGAGCATTACACGTAACGCCATTTCCGTTTTCTAAGGCAATAATTTTTGTAAGCATGTGTACGGCAGCCTTGCTGGTACAGTAGGGCCCAGAGAGAGGCATACCGTTAACGGCCGCCTGAGCGCCCATATTCACAATTCTTCCCCAGCCACCCTGCTTCATTTTAGGCAGTATTTGTTGACAGCAGTTAAGAGCAGTCATAAAATTTGTATTATACATATAACTCCATTCGTCACGAACCTCACCAACATGGTTGCCCATTGAAAAACCACCTACAATATTTAGCCAACAATGAATGTCTCCAGCTTGATTGTTTATCCATTTGATTGCACTTTCAATAGAATAATGATCCAGCGGATCCATTTCGATAATAGCCGAATTATTCTCATTTTCAACATTTTCCTTAAGTTGCCGTACAGTTCCAACCACAAAGGCCGCCTTATTTGAAAAATAAGAAATCAATTCTGAGGCAACGGTTCCATTTGCCCCAGTAATTACAACATTCATTTCATTTAACTTCATAACATTCTCCTGATAGCTCTTTAATTGCTAACTCCACTTTATTTTTTAGCCCATTCACCCCCAAATCTAAATACTCAGAGACATTGGTGGGAGTGCCTATATTAATAGAAATTGGCCCCGATATCATCCACCATCTATCCTTGGGTTTAAAATTGTACGCCCCCGACACCCCAACAGGAATAATGGCCGTGTTGGTATTAATTGCCATATGAAACCCGCCCTTTTTAAATTCGCGCATTTTGCCATCAATCGTTCTGGTCCCCTCGGGAAGAATGCCTATATGAATGCCTTGTTTTAAAACATCCTCAGCCTTTTTTATACTTTGAATGGCTGTATTGCGGTTTTTCCGATCGATAGGAATAGCTTGAATTCGGTTTATAATGGTTGAAAAGAGGGGAATTTTAAAATTTTCAGTAGCCGTTATCCCAGTCCAGGCACCCCTTGGAATTAATGGAAAAATAAACACATCTATAAAGCTGGAATGATTCATCATAATTATATAAGTACCTTCGGCGGGGAATTGCCCCTTTATTTTTGGCCACAGCAATAATGAGAACAGCATAAAACGACAACAAGCCCTAACAGACCCATAAAGAAAGGGCAGAAAAATAAAACCAGGTATAATTAAAATAAATGCTATACAGATAAATGCAAAAAGCCCACTGACATATAAAAACAATGATAATAATTTGTACTTTAGCATACACCCTCTTCCGCAATTATTTTATCAAACAGCTTATGATTAGCCTTTGGAAAGGGAAGTAGCCTAATTTCCTCTGGAGCAATCCACTTCCAATTATCACAACCAACAGCCTGTGGCGTGCCCTGTAAGTAGTCACAATGATAAGCATCCATTGTGATGGAAAAATGGGTATAGGCGTGTTTTATCTGCTTTAGAAAGGAAGTGGGTTGAACCAGAACTCCCAGCTCTTCCTTTACTTCTCGAATAATGCATGTCTGTGCATTTTCATCCTTTTCAATTTTACCACCGGGGAATTCCCACAAACCACCCAGCAGTCCATTTTCTCGTCGTTTAGAAATTAATATTTGACCCTTGTTCCAAATGATGCCCGCGGCAATATTATAATGCGGCTTTTTGGCGGGCTTTATTTTAACAGGGTATTTATCAACAAAATTATTAACAAATGCCTTACAAAATTTAGAAACAGGACAGAGGGCACATATTGGATTATCTGATTTGCAAATTTCCCGTCCCAAATCCATAATTGCCTGATTAAAATCACCAGGACGTTTAATGGCAATGTTGTCAGAAAGATATCTATGAATTACCTTTGAATCAGCCGGGGAAGAAGACTCGACCATTTTTAAGCGCGCGGCAACACGAATAGCATTGGTATCAACTGCAGGCAGGGGATGGTGAAAGGCAATAGACATAACCGCAGCCGATATATAAGGACCTACTCCAGGCAATTTAGAAAATTGATCAGGCAAAGCAGGAATGTCTCCGTTAAATTGCATAGCAATAATTTGGCAGGATTTATGAAAATTACGAGCGCGGCCATAATATCCCAGACCCTCCCATTGTTTTAATATTTGTTCCTGATTAGCATTGGCCACAGATTGTACTGTTGGGTATTTATTAACCCATTTTTTGTAATATGGCAATACTGTTTTTACCTGAGTTTGCTGCAACATTACTTCTGACAAATATATTTTATAGGGGTCATTACAATTTCTCCAAGGGAGAACGAGGCTACGGCCATCATACCATGCCAATAAGTGAGAGGTGAAATCAGTATAATTAAATTTATTCAAAATTATTCCTCACGAATACAATCCATTGCCCAAACCAGTTTTTCTAACATTTCAGGAATATTTTCCTGATCGTCTAAATCGATGTATTTCATCATAGAAAAATTTAAATCAAGAAGAGACTCTTCTATTTTTTCTACCCTTCCTCTTCCCTTATCTGTTAGGTACACCACCAATATTCTTTTATCATTTCTATCTTGTTTTCTTCTAACAAGGTCTAATTTTTCTAATTTTTGAATATTTCGCGTGAGCGTGCTGGTGTCTAAACCGAGCTTGTTTGCTAAGCCCGACATTGAAATGCCGTCGACTGGAATAGAAAGGAGGTGAAATGCCTGTGGTGCGGTGAGTGATAATCGAGAAGAATATTGACGGAAGAGGGCATTGTAATGTGTGGTTAAATTGGCAAGAAGTTCAGGAATATTCATTATTGTATATTACAACATTATTTATCCCCCTGCAATAAATCTTCAATCATATTATGAGTGATTTCATCTAAATGTGTGATAATTCGATGGGCAATTGAAAGGTCAGATTCAGGAACAGACCCGGTTTTAGCAATAACTGCCGCACCAGAAGCTAGTGCGGCCTGAATACCATGGAGGGAATCTTCAATAACAACAACATTTTCCGGTTTAACATTAAGTTTTTCCATCATAATAAGATATGGTTCTGGGTGCGGTTTATTTTTTTTGGTTTCATCGCCCGATATAATATTTTCAAATAATTCATCTAAATTAATGAGCGTCTGTAGCCAATTTAAATTATGCCTGGGCGATGCCGTTACCAGGCCAATACTATAGCGCTGTGTAACTAATTTATGCAATTTGTGAAACCCGGGCATAAATGCCAAACTTTTTTTAAACTCATCCCTCACATATCCGCGACCCTTTTCCACAAAAACATGTTTGTCTTCAGTTATATGGTATCGTTTCATACTAAGGTCAAAAAAATCCTGTTCGGCACACCCTCGAAATAGAGACCAATCTTCTTCTGGGATTGTAACCCCATACTCTCCAAAAAGACGGATTTCGGCCTTTGTATATAGAGGCTCTGTATCAAGAACAACCCCATCCATATCAAAGAGCACTGCTTTATTAAAAATGCTCATTTAAGGGAATATAATAATTTGCAATGATTCTTGTATAATACAACCAGTGAGTTCCTGTCCGATTTGCTTGCATTATGACCAACAATAGATTGATGGTCAATATTCAGGCGGGGCAATGCGACCCACGATCCCTTTTCAGCAGTTCCAGAGTAGGGGGGCATAATAGTATCGCCAATTTTTGTCATAGAAACCGTATTGCAGATTCCATCATTTTCGTACCAACTGTTATCGGGAGCATTTTCATCATTACCAATCAGCATGCCGGTTGGCCAAAGATGAAACGACATATTATTATCAGGTTTATGCGTGGGTTTGTTTATTTTCTTTTCGGTAGAAAAAGTTGGAATAGAAAAATAATAAACGTCTTTATCTGCCTGGTAATTGTTATTAAATTCTGTTGCACCCGGAATAGATAAATCCCATGAGCAGAGATTTTTTTCATTGCTCACAGGCGATTGAGCGATTCGATTATAATATTCTGAAAGGGATTCATAGGATTGTCTTTCTAAACCCCAATGTTCTAAATCAAAGCTATATAATC
>CAJWYZ010000008.1 GCA_913049525.1 uncultured Fidelibacterota bacterium
GCTTTTATAGAAAGCCCTTTCAGCAAATCTTTTATGACAGTAAGTGGATTTCTGACGGTTACAAAATCGCCAGGCAACATAGATTTTCCTTTTAACCAAGGAAGGAGTTTTTCTCCAGTCCTCTCCCTAAAAAAAAGAGGGAAAATCATTACAGCCAACACCAAACCCGCTTGAAATAATACAGCAGCATTAAGAGATGTCTTGACCAAAATAGTGCCCATAATAGAACTGCCAAATCCCACTCCAATTATTTTTGATCCCCACATATAGCCATTAATCTGGCCCCTTTCATCAGGATGGAGAATATCAACAGCCAGGGCATCGGTACAGACATCCTGTAATGAGGCAAAACAATTATGTAGAAAAAACATCCATCCTAAAAAAGTCAAATTAGAAGCGATATCCTCACTCATAGCCATTGCAATTAATGTAACTGCCATCATAATTTCAGCGAAAATTATCCATGGACGTCGTCTGCCCATAGCAGGGAAATTGAATGAATCTATAAGGGGTGCCCAGATGAGTTTGAAGGTCCAGGGCAGGATTGCCATTGCTATAAGGTGCCCAGTATCTTCTACGGTGAGCCCTTGTTTAGCAAGATATGCCACCAAAGCTGTAGTCATAAATCCCCAGGGGAATCCCTGAGCAAAATATAGAGCACATAATGTAGATATTCTTGCGGATTTACTTTCGGTTAAACTGGTCAATATTTGTTTCCCATTGTAGTTGAGTTATTGAATACAAAACATGTTTACACAGGGGACTGTTTTTTTAATATTTGGATGCATAAAATTTTGCCAATAAATTAATACAAGGGCAGTCTCTTCAGTAATATCTAAATCAGAAATAAAACCTAGAGAAAGGGCGCTAATTTTATTGTATCCTCTGATTATATAGTTGTAGATAGAATTCTATACTTTCTTCATAAATTGCAGTATATTCAATAGGTATTT
The DNA here is from genome assembly GCA_913049525.1 of uncultured Fidelibacterota bacterium. Lineage (GTDB taxonomy): Bacteria > Fidelibacterota > Marinisomatia > SCGC-AAA003-L08 > D37C17 > D37C17. The sequence continues at coordinate 954 of CAJWYZ010000008.1, forward strand.
TTTCACACTTTTTTTGGTAAGCTTGAAAACTTGTTGACTGTTCTACGGCATTATACCAATGCTTTCCCCAGACCCCATCCGATTTACGACGCCCTTTTGGCCACTTGAGCATCTTGTTGGTAAAGGGAATCCCTAATGTACGGCATAATTTTTTCAGCATTGATTCTGGGTTTGTCAGGATATCTGTTGAGTCCAGAATAATTGGAGCAACCCCCCCTTTTTCTCTGAGCTGTGTAAATAAATCAAATTGTTGTGGAAACCCCAATTGATAAACAGAGGAAATCGCATATTTTTTTGTATAAGATAAAATAACCTCTTTTGGATCACGAATGAGGAAGCAATTGAAAACCTTTTCCGCCCACTCTAGATCAACCCCTGGCAAATTATGCTGCGCCATATGCTTTTGATACCAAACTGATTTTCCATCTGGAATGGTATTTGTAAGATAATCAGATACTGTAGTCCAATTAGGATTTCCCGATTTTATCACTTCATCCCGCATGGGATGATCTACACCGGTTTGTTTCAGAAAATGGGCATAGAAGGGCTCATCACTCACAAAAGTATCGTTACGATTTTCAAATGAGCGCATGAGCGCTGTAGAAATATTCCGCGGACCAGACCACATGGCTATTTTTACAGCATTCAATTTGGTTCTCCCGGATACAGAGCAGCAATTTTTGATTTGTAAAGATGATATAATTTTTCCGTTATTAAACCAGAATTTCCATTGCCAATAGGGGTATCATCAACTTGTATCGCTGGAATTACCCCAGCAAAGGTCCCTGTAACAAAAACTTCATCTGCAGAATAGACATCTTTCATTTGAAAATTTTTCTCGAAAACGGGAATATGGTTTTCACGGCAAAGCTTGATAATGTTCCCACGGGTAATTCCTGGCAGACAATATTCACCCGTGGATGTCCACACCTCTCCATTTTTAACAATGAAGAAATTGGTAGAATTACAGGTGGAGACGTTGCCATTCATATCCAGCATTATACCTTCATCAAAACCTTTTTCGTCTGCCTCCAAACACCCGAAAATGCAATTCAGTTTGCTCAGTGTATTCAGCCGTGGATCCTGAGAATTATGGGCACCCCTTACTGTATCCACTAAACATAAACGAATGCCCTTACTTAACAGGGTTGCATCTGCTTTCTTATATTCGGGAATGATAACGATAGAAGCTCCACCTACATTGGCATTAGGATGCTGATAAGGGGTCTGTTTCAGTCCACGGGAAACAATGAGACGAATATGTACATCCGAATCCATTGCATTGGCATGAACAGTTTCATATATAAGCGCAATAAGCTCTTCTTTGGACTTTCCAATTCCAATTTTTAATTTTTCCGCCCCACGATACAAGCGTTCAAGATGTTCATCAATCAAACAGAGTCTTTTATTGTAAAGGCGAATACCCTCCCAAACACCATCTCCCAATAGAAAGCCACTATCGAAAACAGATATTTTAGCTTCCTTCCGGGGAAAGAATTCACCATTAATATATATGATAATATTTTCATTTCTTTGATCTTGAATGTAGCTATGAGTCCCCGTTGCCATAATTCCTACTTTTATATTGTTTTTGCAGAAATCATTTTAGAAGATAAATAGAAGGATTAATTTCAAATTCATAGGGGAAAGTTAATCTAATAATTGATTGAAATCCCATCCATCTATCCTAAATTTCCATATTAATTGAAAGGAAATTATATTGAAGAAATGGTCTGGTTGGCGAAGTGAATATGCCAGTAATAAATATGATGTAATAATCATCGGATCTGGCATCAGCGGATTGACCTCTGGAATACTTTTGGCCAAGGAGGGTAAGAAAGTGCTCATTCTGGAGAAACATTTTAAAGCAGGTGGTTGGACACATACTTTTAAACGGGATAATTATGAGTGGGATGTGGGCATTCATTATATTGGCGAGGTGCACAATCCTAACTCACCTGTGCGAAAATTATTTGATTTGGTTAGTGATGGTAAATTGGAATGGCATAAAATGGGGAATAATTATGACCGTATCATTTTTCCCGATAAGCAGTACAATTTTGTAGCTCCACGTGAGCAATTCATCCAAGATATGGGGGGCTATTTCCCCGGGACTGAAAATAAAATGCGTAAATATATTCAAATGGTGGATGGGGCTGTGAAATCGGGTCAATCCTATTTTGCCAATAAGGCTCTGCCCAATTGGCTGGCGAATTTCACTTATAATAAAATGACTCGAAAATTCTTTAACCATTCAGATAAAACCACCAGAGAAGTGATTATGGATATTTTTAATGATGAAACTATTCTGGGTGTACTCAGCGGTCAATGGGGTGACCATGGACTGCCGCCAGGGCACAGCAGTTTTGCCATGCATGCAATGGTGGTGCGTCATTATTTGGATGGTGGAAATTATCCTATTGGAACCTCCCGCAGAATAGCTGAAACAGCTGTGGATTATCTACACAGTATGGGCGGTGAGTTATACGTGAATGCCGGCGTGGATGAAATTATTACCCACAAAGGAAAGGCCATAGGTGTTCGTTTAGAAAAAGGGGATGAAATTATGGCCCCCCTCATTATCAGCTCTGCAGGAGTAATGAATACCTATGGTAATTTTCTCAGGAGCAATAAGGATTATTCACAGATGTCCACTCAACTTAAGACCGTTACCCCAACGGGATCGTATATCTGTCTTTACATTGGTTTAAATAAATCTACAGAAGAGTTGCAGCTCAGTGATACTAATTTATGGATTTATCCCGGTTATGATCATGATAAAAATGTTAGAGATTTCATGCAGGATTCAAATGCAGATTTGCCGGTGGTATATGTGTCGTTTCCATCTGCTAAAGATCCAGCCTTTGAAAAAGAAAATCCCGGATTCGCAACAATGGAAGCCATCACAGTTGCTAATTGGTCAGATTATGATAATTGGAAGGATGAACCATGGAAAAAGCGGGGAAGCGATTATGAGCAAATGAAAGAAAAACTAAGTGAACGTATTTTAAAAACGGTATATAAACACGTTCCACAGGCGAAAGCAGCAATGGCTTACAGTGAACTTTCTACCCCTCTTTCGGTTAAGAGTTTGGCCAACTATCCCAAGGGAGAACTCTATGGTATTGATCATACGCCAGATCGTTTTCATCAGAAATGGCTGAAACCAAAATCGGGAATTAAGAATCTCTATTTAACTGGGCAGGATGTTTTAACCGTTGGGGTTACCAGCGCTCTGTTTTCAGGATTGCTGACAGCTTCTGCAATAACGAAGAAAAATTTGATGAAGGAACTACTTAAGTAATTTAGGCTTAGTTGATAGTTGTTAATTGATGGTAAAGGCACTTTTGGATAGAATTAGGGTTCATTTATATTTAAATTTTTGTATTTAATACCTAGAAACACTGCATTTAGGAGCGTTGATACTATTCTCAACGCATCAAAATCCTGTAGAAAAAATAACAATCATTCCACCAATGGTAGTGCCCTTAAATATTTGAGCAATTATTGCATAATCTTCTGAAGCAGAATTTTCTTGTAAAAGAATAAACACAGCATACAATGATGGCAGGGCAACACCCCCAATAAGCAGAAAGAGGTAATAATTTCCATACCATCCCTCAAACCAGGGAATTGTCGCGCCAAAACAAAGGGCGATAGTGAGAATTCTCAGAAGCCAAAGGGTTGTTATGAGGCCATATTTTCTAGGGAAAGTTTGTAAATCCCCCACAGCGTCTCCTTCCATATCAGCCGCATCTTTTACCAGTTCTCGGACGGAAGAAAGTGTAGTAGCTAAACAAAAAGGTATCCACATTTTATCCACATTACCCATTATTGCTCCTTCGGTAAAGATAAATACCAATCCCAATATTGCACCCACAACCAAATTGCCAATAAAGGGTAGCCGTTTAAAAAGTGGTGTGTATAAAGCCAAAAGGGGTAAGACCAAGGCTAGTGCAATCTGTTGACCAACAGGATGCAGATAACTAGTGGCCATAATACCAAGTGAATACAAAATACTCATGAGTAATAATGCTTCCTGAATTTTAAGGTGGCCAGAGGGGAGCATTCTATTTGGACGATTAATCTTATCAATATTAATATCCAATACATCATTCAATATATTGGATGCTCCGGCGAAACAGAGAACCACCAATGCGGTGTAAGGAAGCAGGGGGGAGGTGATATCGTTTACCAGCCACCCAGCTATGAATACAGCACACAGACTTAATATCATATTCAATGGACGCACAATTTGAATGCTGGCAAAGAGTAGGTTCATCTACGCACCTCAACCATTCTCCAATCCTGTTGCAGGTCTTTGAAGAATTCGGTGTTTAGTCCTGCATTTTGAAAAATAGATTCTACAGCATCTTGTTGATTACCACCACCAATCTCTAAAAGTAAATAGCCATCTAGTTTTAATAAATTATCAAACTGTTCGGAAAAATGACGGTAAAAAGTAAGTCCGTCACTATAATCTGTGAGGGCCGATGGAGGGTCATAATCTTTTACTTCAGTTTGAAGAGCATTCATTTCATTTACAGCAATATAAGGGGGATTAGAAACGACTACATCAAAATTGGATTTAAAATTTTGCCTTAGAAAATCATGGCGGGCAAATTGGATTTTTTCTACATGATGTAGTGTCATATTCTCTTTTGCAATTTCAATGGAGGATTCAGAAATATCAGTAGCAAATATATTATCAGCTAAGTTTTCTATTTCTGCTGTGATAGCAATACAACCCGTACCTGTACCAATATCTAATAGTGAACCTGCTTTCCCGTTGGTTTTTATACGTTCGATAAGGATTTCTGTTTCGGGGCGGGGAATGAGCACATTTTGATTAACGATAAAATCTCGACCATAAAAGGGTGCTTTGCCAATAATATGCTGGAAGGGTTCACCAGAAATACGGCGCTTTACCATTTCCCGGAAAATTTTTATCCCACTTCCATCCACTATTTCTTCAAAACGAACATAAAGATCAATACGCTTACAGGTAAGAATCTCACAGAGAAACCATTCCATTTCCCGGCGGGCATTATTTAAACCTTTTGCCGTAAAATGATTGGTACCCCAGTTGATGAGGTCAATAATACGCCAGAGCTTGGTGTTTGTGGTCATTTGAATTGTTAAAATATTATTACTATTAAATTAACCACAGATTGACACGGATTAACACAATTAAAAACGGAATTACGCTTGCCCTCCTGCTTGTTATATGTTTAATAGTTGGGGTAAAACAGAAACAACTTAGAAAAGTTGTTGAACAAAATTCAATTATACTGCCTCCATGGCGGCTTTTTGATCTTCCAATTGTAGAGCTTCAATTGTCTCAGTAAGATCGCCATCCATGATGTCGTTTAATTTATAAAGTGTGAGATTAATTCGGTGGTCTGTTACACGACCCTGTGGGAAATTATAGGTGCGAATCTTAGCGCTTCGATCACCAGTAGAAACCATAGATTTTCGGGCATCTGCGCGTTCATTGTGTTGCCTTTCCATTTCCAATTCATAGAGGCGGGAGCGCAATACCTTCATAGCCTTATCTCTATTTTTATGCTGAGAAGTTTCATCCTGGCAGGTCACAACTAGCCCTGTCGGATTATGGGTTATTCGAATAGCTGACTCAGTTTTGTTTACGTGCTGTCCACCAGCACCAGAAGCTCTATAGGTATCAATTTTAAGGTCACCTTCGTTTACTTCTATATCCACATCTTCCGCCTCCGGAAGAACTGCAACCGTTGCTGCGCTGGTATGAACCCTTCCACTAGACTCAGTCTCCGGAATCCGTTGCACACGATGAACACCAGATTCAAATTTTAGTAGCCCATAAGCACCTTCACCCATAATGGTTACAATAACTTCTTTTATGCCGCCACCTTCATTATCATGGAGGGTCATAATTTCTGATTTCCAATTCTGGCGTTCTGTAAATCGCAGGTACATACGGTACAAATTGCCTGCAAATAATGCAGCCTCATCTCCTCCTGTTCCTGATCTAATTTCAAGAATAGTATTTTTATTATCATTTGGGTCTTTAGGAATAAGAAGTACTTTTAACCTTTCTTCCTGTAAGGCAATGTCTTCACGTAAATGCCCAATTTCATCTCTCACCAATTCTTTCAATTCAGGATCATCTCCGTTGAGAATTTCTTCATCATCTTGAAGTTGTTTGTAGGTGTCGATATATTTTTTTGAAAGCTCAACTAATTCAGTGAGACCGCTATGTTCACGGGCTAATTGAGTAAAGGCTTTCATATTATGCATGGCATCAGGCCGACTCATGAGTTCAGCTAATGTATCATAACGTTCAATAATAGTTTGGAGTTTATCAATCATCCGATGGCCTCTGCCACATAGGTTTCGCCCTTGGAATATTGAGAGAGTTTATCACCAAAAGCTTCTTTTAAGGCCCTAAGGGCAACCTCTACCTGTTCATCATCTGGCTCTTTGGTGGTAATATTTTGAAGCCATAAACCGGGCTGTGCTAATGCCCTAAAGAATATATTACTACGATGCTTTGCGGTAAGCTTTAGCACTTCATATCCCAGTCCAGCTACAACTGGTATAAAAGGGATATGAAGGATTAGGCGCATCCATATTTTAAGTTCATCTACATAAAACAAAACAACTGAATCTAATATTGCAAAGGATAAAATTGCCACTATCATGATAATAAAAAGAAAGCTGGTACCGCAACGAGGATGTTGGGTTGGAAATTGTTGAGCATTTGCAGTCTCGAGTTTTTTACCAGACTCAAAATTATACACGGTCTTATGCTCTGCTCCATGATATTGGAAAAGGCGGCGTACATCTTTCATGAGGGAAATTAGTATTAAATAAGTTAGAAAAAATATTACTCGAAACAAACCAGAAATAAGATTGAATAGGAAAGCATCCTGATCTTTATCAAATAGCCAGGATGTAAGTCCTATTGGAGCTACAAAAAATAAACCCAAAGCTAGCCCAAAGGAAAACAGGGTGAGCAGGATATCTACAAACCTACTGGGTTCTTTACTATTGTCCTCTTCAGACAAACTGATTTCAGCTGACCATTGTAAGGTTGAGTATCCAATTTTTAAAGATTCAAACAACCCAAATATCCCTCTTAATAAAGGTTTTTTTAAAAAGGGATATAGTTCAATTATAGATTTAAATTCATGTCTATCAATTTGTATGTTCCCTTGTGGATCCCGTACCGCTGTTGCATAGGCTCCAGGAACTCGCATCATAACCCCTTCCATAACGGCTTGTCCACCAACTAGAATGGAAGATTGGCTGATTAGCAGGCGTAAATGGTATAATAGTCTTTTTTTCATAGGAATAAACAAAAGCGGTTCCGCTTTTAAACGGAAACCGCTTTATTTAATGGTAATTTAGCTACTCTTCTATATCACTCTTAGTGAGTTTATATTTTTCCATATATTTTTCGATTCTTCCTGCAGTATCTACAAGATTCTGTTTTCCCGTAAAATATGGATGACATTCACTACAAATTTCCACATTTATTTTATCAACGGTAGCACGCGTTTCGAAATTATTTCCACACGCGCAGTGTACCATTGACAAATGGTATTCTGGATGTATTCCTTTTTTCATGTTATTCCTTTCTCCTCGTTACTCTAATTCTGTTAATGTTTCTTCTAATAAATCCATTGCTCGAGACAGGTCCTCATCTGAGGCTGCATAAGAAAATCGAACATTGCCATCACTTCCAAATGCCTTTCCTGCAACTGTAACTACCGCCTTTTGTTCCAATAAATACATGGATAAATCATTGGAAGACTGAATTTTTTTGTTACTACCCATAAGGGTACTAAAATCTGGGAAAACATAAAAAGCACCACCAGGATTGTCACAATGAACGCCATTCATTTTATTTAGTCGGTTAACAATATAATCTCTACGCTTTTTAAATACATTTCGCATTATTGCAACCTCCGATTGGTCTCCAATTAGTGCTTCAGTAGCAGCAACCTGAGCGATTGAGCAAGGGCAGGAGGTACTTTGTCCCTGCAATTTTCCCATGGCTTGAATTACTTTTTCATCCCCCGCCGTGTATCCAATTCGCCAACCAGTCATAGCATATGTTTTCGAGCAAGATTGAAAAGTTAACACTTTTTCGGTGTTTTCTCCCAACACTGCTGTACTGATATAGGGCCTATCATAAGTTAGCTGTTCGTAACATTCATCGGAAAAAATCCATGCATTTGCATCTTGAGCAATTTCTAACACTTTTAATACAGCTTCATCACTCCAAACTCCACCAGTTGGATTAGAAGGTGAATTAATTATGATACCCTTTGTCCGAGGTGTTATTTTGGCTTTCAAATCATCTAAAACCGGTTCAAATTGGTGTAATGGATTTGTATTTACGAATACAGGTTTAGCACCAGTTACTGAAACAAAATCTGGAAATGATACCCAATATGGTGAGAATATTATTACTTCATCACCCGTTTGAAAAAGCGCCTGACAGGCATTGTAAAGGGAGTGTTTTCCACCACAGGAAATAAGAATTTGCGATGTATCATAGTGTAAGTTATTGTCTCGGCTTAGTTTTTCAACAACCGCTTTTTTTAATTCCATTGTTCCGCCACCGGGAGTGTAGCGGGTATGGCCTTCTTCAATTGCACGTTGACCGGCTAATCGAATATTTTTAGGTGTTGGAAAATCTGGCTCTCCTACGCTGAGGTTTATGACAGGTTTTCCAGCTGCCCGAAGCTCTGCTGCCTTTGCGGTCATGGCTAGGGTAGCAGAGGGAGTAATTCTTCCTATTCTTTCAGTCAACATTAATTAAGTACTCATTGAATCGAGAAATTCACGATTGCTTTTGGTATGTCCCAATTTTCCCAGGAGGAATTCCATTGCTTCTACATTGGTCATTTCATCTAATAATTTTCTTAATAACCAAATTCTGGAGAGGTCTTTTCGACCCATAAGTTTATCTTCCCTGCGAGTTCCTGATCGTTTTATATCCATAGATGGATAAACTCGACGATCACTGAGAGATCTATCCAGCACCAACTCCTGATTACCGGTACCTTTAAATTCCTCAAAAATAACTTCATCCATTCGACTACCAGTATCAATTAAGGCGGTTGAAATAATGGTAAGACTTCCACCATCTTCAACATTACGTGCAGCACCGAAAAATCGCTTAGGTTTATGAAGAGCGTTTGAATCTACACCACCTGTAAGAATTTTTCCACTATGGGGAATTACGGTATTATAGGCTCGAGCTAAACGAGTAAGGGAATCTAACAGTATCACCACATCTTCGCCCCCCTCAACCATTCGTTTTGCTTTTTCAATAACCATTTCACTTACTTGCACATGCCTTTCTGAAGGTTCATCAAAAGTAGAACCAATTACAAGGGCATCCACAGATCTTGACATATCTGTCACCTCTTCAGGGCGCTCATCAATAAGAAGGATTATCACCTTAATTTTTTTATCATTAGTTGTTATGGCATTGGCAATTTTCTGCATGAGCATAGTTTTACCAGTTTTAGGTTGTGCCACTATAAGTCCACGCTGCCCTTTTCCAATAGGAGCCAGAAGATCAATTATGCGTGTTGAATACTCCTTTGCTGTAGTTTCGAGCTTAATATGTTCTTCAGGGAAGAGGGGGGTTAAATTATCAAAATATACAATATTTCTATTTTTTTCTGGAGCCACTCCATTTACAGTATCAACTCTAAGTAATGCAAAGAATCTTTCGCTGTCTTTTGGTGGACGAACCTGCCCGGAAATTTGATGCCCCGTTCGGAGTTTAAATCTTTTAATTTGAGAATGAGAAACATAAATATCATCGGGTCCGGGTAAATAGCTATAATCTTGGGAACGTAAAAAGCCATAACCATCTGGCAGGACTTCCAATACACCGGAAGCAAAAATATTCCCCTTTTTCTTTGCCTGAATGCCTAGAATTTCCTTTATGAGATCCTGTTTCCGCATTCCGGAAGAATCGGTTGACCCAAGATCACCTGCAAATTTTTGCAGCTCTTTAACTGTCAACCCTTGTAGTTCACTGGTATCCATGTAATATCCTTTTGATTAATATTGAATTATGAATTGAGAAAAATTGAATTTTGGATTTATCGAGGAATAGGGAGTTGTCCCCGTGTTCAAATATAAGGACTCTTTAATATTTGTCAAAGGATATTTTAAACACCTTGCTCACTGCAGGTCCAAGGCAATGAGAACCAATAATTGCCATACCATCTCCCAAAGAAATATTCTCTATACCATGTTGTATGGCTTCCTCTGGATTAGAGATAATTTCAGTTTGGTTTATTTTATTAAAAAATGCCCTCAAAACATGACCATCCATAGGGTTATGCCCTGGAGCTTCTGTACAGATAATATGATTAAATACCTTTTGAAAAGTAGAAACCAATGGTTTTATATGTTTTCGAGCCTGAAGCGCTATTATTAAAATAGATTTACCCGTAATTCCCAATGATGAATAATATTCTAAAAAGGACTGTATACTTTCAACGTTATGTGCAACATCAAATACAATGTGAGGATCTTCTCTAATTTGCTGGTTTCTCCCGAACCATTGTACAGTATTTAATCCTTTTTTTAGAGAAGATTGTGGAATATAAAAATTATTGATAAATTTAAGAGTTGAAACAGCTAAATGAGCATTCTCTTGTTGATTTAAACCAGGAATATTAACTTTATATTCCGAGGGCGTTTTATCAGCTACAAAATGTATTGGAGCGCCTATTTTTCTCCCTTCATTCATCAATATTTCTTTCGCTTCATTTTTCTGTTTCGCGCTTATACAGGGGATATTATATTTTAATATTCCTGCTTTTTCAAAGGCAATTTCAGATAAAGTATCACCTAAAATCTCCACGTGATCAAGAGAAATAGGGGTTATTACAGTTGCTAAAGGTTCACAGACTGACACACTATCCAACCGGCCGCCTAATCCTGTTTCTAAAATAGCAATATCCACATTTTCTTTTTTAAAATACCAAAATGCCATTGCTGTAATGGTTTCAAAAAAAGTAGCTCCAGTTTTTTCAATTTGTTTTTTAAATGTTCTGATAAAGACATCTATATCTTCATCAGAAATTGTATTACCATTAATACGGATTCTCTCATTTACTTTTACCAAATGAGGCGAGGTAAATAAACCTGTTTTGTAATTTGAAGTTTTAAAAATATTAGCCAATATTGCAGAAACGGACCCTTTGCCATTTGTGCCAGCCACCTGTATTGATGGTAAATCTGATTGTGGATTTCCACATACAGCCATCAATTCATGAGTACGCTGAAGACCTAGTTTAATTCCCCTTGTCTCAATAGAAAGAAGATATTGAACGGAATTCATTAAATGATGGAAATATGTACCACATTATTTAATTGACGACCTAAAAACCTGCTTCCTAACTCATCAAATTTTTGCGGGAAGTCAGTAACAAAATATTTAACAGGCTGTGATGATAGAGAAGAATTTTCATAATTTTGTTTTTTCAAATAGTCTTTCAATTTAATTCCAACTGTTTTTCCAGAATAGACTAAATTAATTTGACTAGAAAGAACTTTTTGGATAGTATTTACCATGATAGGATAATGTGTACAACCCAAAATGAGTGTATCAATATTAATGTTTTGGAATTCATTTAAATAGGTTTTTGCAATATTTTCTGCAATATCCGTATTTGCCCAACCCTCCTCTATAATGGGCACAAATAATGGGCATGCAATCTCCTTTACATTACAACCGCTGCCGAGCTTTTGAAACATCTTAGTATATGCATTTGAATAAATTGTGCTGAAAGTGCCTACCACGCCTATATTTTTATTTTTAGTATGATTTATTGCAAATTCAACCGATGGCGTTACCACATCAAAAAGGGGAATATTATACAACTGCTGTAAATGTTGAAAGGCAACAGCTGAAGCCGTATTACATGCTATGACTACGGCCTTAGTCTCATGTTTCTGGAAAAAGTCCATAATGTGCTGAGAATAACGGATAACCGTTTCAGCAGATTTAGTTCCATATGGCACATGGGCAGTATCTCCAAAATAAATGAAGGATTCGTTTGGGAGTATTGTTTCAAGAGACTTGAGCACGGTTAATCCACCTAGCCCGCTATCAAATATCCCAATAGGAGAATTTTGGGAGGGTTTAATTGTCTCCAATAAGAGGGTTTTCGTATTTATCTTTAAAATTAACCAATGCAGAAAAAATAGCTTGTGCTATTTTTTGCCGATAGCGAGACTGTCCAAGTAATTTACTTTCATTCTTATTACTTAGAAATCCAGATTCAATGAGGACATTTGGCATGGAAGCCCCTATAAGCACATGAAATCCTGCCTGCTTCACACCCCTATTTGGTGAGGTGAGCACTTTATCTAGCTCTCTTTGAATTTCAGCAGCAAGGAATTCACTTTCTTTCATAAACGAACTTTGGGCCATTGTGTATAAGATTAGTTTATCATTTGATAGTTCTTCATATTTATGAAAAAGTTCTTCCAAGGCTACTACTTCATTTTCACGTTGGGCGACTTCTATGGCATCTTTGGTTTTTCCTGGACGGAGTAGAAATGTTTCAAACCCCCTAACATTTGGACTCCCGGGAACAGAATTTGCGTGGATGGAAATAAAAACTTTCCCACCGGAATCATTAGCAATCTTTGTACGCTTCCAGAGTGGAATAAATACATCTTCATCTCTAGTATAGATCACCTTAATTCCCATATTGGCTTCAACGAGTTTTCCAAGTTTTTTTGCGATGTCTAAATTGACAGTTTTTTCTTGCAACCCATTCCGCCCAATAGCTCCAGGGTCTTTGCCGCCGTGTCCGGCATCAATAACTATTGTATCTAACATCCATCGCCTGCGCATCTCTTTTATTTTATCGGCGTTCTCTGCCATTGCAGTTCTGAGAAAAATAGAAATATTATTTTTATCCGTTTCAATTTCAAAATCATCAACTTTAGATTTTAACAGAAATGATATTTGTGCAGATTCTACGGATTGAATTGTTCGAACTCTTACCACAGGTTTTTGCATTTTTGATTCCACCAAATTAATAGAGTCAACTAAAGCTCCGGCAATTGTTAAATTCAACCATCCACCTCGAGTAATGGATGCTGCCAAAACATCTTTAGTAAATTGTTTGGATGTATGAATTTCAATGATAGTTCCATTAACCTTGTTTTCCACCGAAAGACTATTCACATTATAAAGCGGCGCTGTTGTTAAGACAAATTTTTCTGAAGAATCAACTAGGGCAATTGGCAGACCCGATTTATTTAGAATATCAAGAAATGGAGTTATGGGGATGTAAAAATCATTACCATCATAAATAACAGGTAAATACATGTGATAGGTTTCATCATTAACACGAATAAATGAGGAATGGGGAGATAATACTAACTTGACATTTTGAAAACGGAATTCGAGTTTTTCTTTATCATCGTAAAATATTGTACGGATGTTTTGGGTTTTGGCATATTCAATAGCAGAAATATATTTGGTGCCATTTATATCATATAATTTAGTTTTTGAAATCAATTCTGATTGGCCAATCAGCAATTGACATAGAAATAGCCAAAAGAAAAGTACCGATTTATGTCTGAAAATTGTATAATTCATCCTATAAAATTTACCCTGAATGAAATTCAGAAAACAATATCCAACTGAAATCCAAATTCTGGGTTCCATTTTTCTAAATTTTCTAATACCTTTTGTGTTGAATAGCGAAATGAAAGTGAATTTGTGTCATTTAATTTCCAGTTTAATTTTGAGTAAATTGAAATTCCCTCTAAAAAATAAGGTTGAATTCTAAATTCTCCCTTTAACCCAGGCTCGATTAAATAAAGACGGGAATTCCAATTATCAGTATCAAAATAAACAGCACCCAAAACGCCAGACCAATTTTTAAATTGATATTTTAATGATTGTAATTGAATAAGCTTACCAGTGTGAGCACTTGGCATTAGGTGAACAGATTTCCATTTTAATACGATCATTTTTTTAAATGTGAAGGTATAATAGTATTTTTTATTCATTTGAAGATTATAAATGCCATTATCATTAAAAAGTTCGACATTTGTTTTTCTTCTGGCCTTACCTTCAAAATTAAAAGAGTCCTTTTTCTTATACTGAATTCCACTTAAAAAGTCATCACCCGATTTTATTGGTAATGAAGTTTTATTCTGTATTTCCCTATATAAATCAGCCCACCCATAAATAGTTATTCCATCCAATTTTTTCCGGACGGATATTAAAAACCCTATTTCATTTGATGATTTTCCAAACCCTGTGGTTGGTTGTCCCGAAATTGTTTCCCAATCAGTTGGTAATAATCTAAATTGCCCTAACCAGCTTATATTAGGATCATTTGAGAATAATTGGAAATACTGAGCAACCTTATTAGATTTTAGAGCAGTTTCTCCTGAACATTGTATAGAATTATTTTTTAATTGATAAGAGAGTGAAAGCGCTAAACCTCCTTCCTTGGGGAGAGTCCCCACAAACATTGCATTTACTATTTCCCAAGTTTTGTGAATCCCATATGAAACAGTTGAATTTTCTAATCCCATGAAATAATTTGCTGATTTGGTATTATTTAAAATAAACAACCCCGTAGGATTAGAGCTGGTTTCTGATCCTAAATAGGGCGAAATATTCCATCTTATTTTCCCCGGCGATAATAAATTCCCTGGTGATTTAATACTGTTATAATCACTACCATATAAAAGATAGTTGCCAGTTTGAATATGGGCATTCCCAATAATGATATTATATTGCCCAGTCTTAACAGACAAATATGCTTTTCTATTTTGGATAGACTCCATATAAGAGAATTTGTCTATTCGTAGACCCAGTTGGATCCAATTATTTTCGACTTGGATTTTCTGTTGCCAATTTTCGTTGTTTCCGTTAGGAATAATTCGTATTCGTTGAAAATAATTAGAAGAAGAATCTTCTTCAGGTTCGAAAGAATTTTGATTAAAATCTTCTGCATTTTTCCATATATTTTCCTGAGAAAAAGGTATAGAAAATAATAATATAATAATTTTATAAGTAGATTTTAAAACCATATGTCATTCCCAAATTGGGATGGTGTAGAATAAAAATTTCAGGAGAAACTTTTCCAATTAAAATATTACATCCTCCTATTATTTCCCTGCTGCTATTAATAAAACCAAAATTTATTGCCCAATTAGGATGCAGAGCATTCCTCCAATAAATTTTAAAATCAACGGGATACAACATATCTTTCACTATTGAGAACACAAATCGATTTTGCTTATTTTCATGAAAAATTGAAATATGAATAATCTCTGGAATATCATGGTTTAATTTGGATTGGGTTATGAAATAGCCGTTTTTGTACTCAATAAAATATGAGAAGCGGGTTGGATTTGAGTACTTGATGCGAAATCCACTTGAAAAGGTATAATAAGTGGAATAGTTTTCTATGGAAATTAAATAAGTATTTAGCAATACGGCCAAATTATAATTATGACGCAATAGGTACTCAAATTTATTTTCTGTCATAAATTCATGATATAGTTTGTCCCCTGAAGATGCCATATAAAAAGCATAATTCCCAAAGGAAAAGGGGTGAGAATAATTTAGAGTAGCAAGTTTTAAAAATGGTTGACCAAAGGGTAGAATAAAAGCTACAGAATTATTAGATTTGTATGATTGAGTTGAATCTTGATTAGTAAGAAGAGTAGAGCCAAAGTATTGAAACTTAAAAGAATTTTCAAAGGCAGGATATGCAAATTGGGTTAGGACAATTAAAAAGCATATTTTTTTCATATTGTTAAGGACAAACTAAAAAATTATTGATTATTTGTTACATAATATACACCTCTTAATTAGTTTTTTTTCTATCAATTACACGAAACACTTTTTCTCCAGGTTTCACCATATGAAATTTTTCTTGTGCAATTTTTTTAATATATTCTGCATCGTTAGTTAATTTGTCTAATTCTTGAGCTAATTCAACTTCATTTTGTATATACAGATCAATCTCTGCCCGAATTTGGTTGCGTTCCTTTCTCAGTTGGTACCATCGAATAGCCCCCATATCATTGGAAATTAAGAACAATCCTCCAATAATAAATATTAGAGGGAAAAACATCATTCTCTTCGGGAATATTGATTTATTAGTTGATACCCTCTTTCTCAACATCCCAACAATGATCTCCCTGCATATCGACTGTTTCCGTTTAAAGTTTCTTCAATTCGAAGTAATTGATTGTATTTGGCTACTCTGTCTGTTCTGCAAATGGATCCTGTTTTAATTTGCCCTACACCAGTAGCTACAGCAAAATCAGCAATGGTAGTATCTTCTGTTTCTCCAGAACGGTGTGAAATCACAGAAGCCATTCCAGCAGCTTTTGCCATTTTGATAGTTTGCAAAGTTTCACTCACGGTACCAATTTGGTTTAGCTTAATTAAAATTGCATTCATGGATTTTTCATCAATAGCGCGTTGTAATCGTTTCGGATTGGTCACTGTTAAATCATCCCCCACTAATTGGACTTTTTCACCCAGAGCCGTATACAATAACTTCCAACCACCCCAATCATTTTCATCTAATCCATCCTCAATAGATATGATGGGATATTGATTGCAAAGGTTTACATAATATTCAATCATTTCTTCTGAAGTGAGATATCTATTTTCAGATGCTAGCTCATATTTATTTGTCTTTGAATTAAATATTTCACTAGATGCAACATCAAGTGCAATGGCAACCTCTGTTCCATTTTTATAACCTGTTTTTTCCACAGCTTCCATTAATAATTCAATAGCTTCAGTATTGGATTTTAAATCAGGTGCGAATCCACCTTCATCGCCTACATTGGTATTAAGTCCACCTTTTTTCAGAACAGATTTCAGTTGATGAAAAATTTCTGCACCCATTTGCAGCGCATGAGAAAATGAATTTGCACCAACAGGGAAAATCATAAATTCCTGAATATCTACATTATTGTCTGCATGACTGCCACCATTAAGAATATTCATCATAGGAGTTGGGAGAACATAATCAGTTCCTTCGTGAAGATACTCAAATAAATTCGTACCGCTTGAAACTGCAGCAGCATGAACAGTGGCCATTGAAACTCCTAAAATGGCATTTGCTCCCAGCCGACCTTTATTCTCAGTGCCATCTAAAGCAAGCATTGTAGCATCTATTGATGTAATATCGAATGCATCCATTCCAACCAGTTTTCCAGCAATTATCTGGTTTACATTTTCAACAGCTTGGTTGACAGATTTTCCACAATAGACTGTATTATTATCCCGAAGTTCTACTGCTTCATGCTCACCCGTTGAGGCACCACTGGGAACTGCTGCTCTCCCGAAACTTTTATCACCGAGGTAAATATCTACTTCCAAAGTGGGGTTTCCCCGGGAATCCAGTATTTGTCTGGCATGAATATTACGAATTTGACTCATATATTTTAATAATCCCTTACCAATGATTTAATTTAATTTATCCCAACTTCCTGAATCAGAAATAGGGAATTTATTTCAATTATTAAAAACCAATGAAAATAACCGTAAGAAAATTTACAGCTAAAGACACTAAGGACTGGGATGACTTTGTTAATAAGTCTAATAATGGAACCATGTTTCATACCCG
>CAJWYZ010000009.1 GCA_913049525.1 uncultured Fidelibacterota bacterium
TCCTGGAGACTGTAATGCAGATGGAACTCAGAACATCCTGGATGTGGTTTATTTGATTAATGACTGTATTCTAGGTGGATCTAACGACTGCAGCTGCGGGGACTTAAATGGAGATGGAATTGTAAATATACTGGATGTAGTGCTCCTAGTAAATTACATCTTAGAAGACTAATCCTCCCCTATTCCAGAAGTTTCCCTTTTTTCATCACATTTAGAATTCTGTCCGAACCCATCCAATATGGTATTTCTTCAATGGTTCCCAATTCCCAAAATAACATATCCGCTTGAAAACCTTCCACAATTGCTCCCAATTTTTTTCCACGATTAATGGCTTTAGCGCCATTCCAGGTTGCACCCTTAAAAGCTTCATCAATCGATAATCCGCAATGCAAATTTGCCAACGAAATAATTTGAGGCATAGATTGTATGGTGCAAGATCCCGGATTATAATCTGTGGCAAGAGCAACATCACAGCCTGAATCAATTATTTTTCGTCCCGGAGCATATTTATTTTTTCCCAGAAATAATGTTGTACCTGGGAGCAGGGTGGCAATTACTCCACCTTCAGCCATTTTCTGAATGCCTTCATTACTTACAGCCATTAAGTGATCAGCAGAGATAGCACCCACTTCAGCAGACAAACCTGCTGCACCTGAATCAACAAATTCATCAGCATGGAGCCGTGGAGTTAAACCATATTCCTTAGCAGTTTCTAAAATTTTTCGGGAATCATTTAAAGTGAAATATCCATTTTCACAAAATACATCACAAAATTCAGCAAGGTTTTCCTCTGCTACTACTGGAATCATTTCTTCACAAATTAGTCGAACATACCCTTGATGGTCATTCTTGAATTCTGGGGGGAAAGCATGCGCTCCCATAAAAGTTGGAATAATATCAAGTGGACTTGACTCATTCAATCGCTTAATAACTCTCAGCGATTTTAATTCATCTTCAATAGTGAGACCATACCCTGATTTTGCTTCAATAGTAGTAGTGCCATGAACAAGGAAGAAATTAATTCTTTCTAAACATTCTTCTAATAATTGTTCTTCACTTGCATTTCGAACTCCATTTATAGAAGAAATAATGCCACCACCCATTGAAGCAATTTCTTCATACGATTTACCAGAAACCCGCATACCAAATTCATTTGCACGGTTACCAGAAAAAATGGGGTGGGTATGGGAATCTACAAAACCTGGAGTAATGAGGGCTCCATCAGCATCAATCTCCTCTTCTGCCCCTCCAACGGTTTTTGATATTTGAATAATAGTTGAATCCTCCACAAGGATTTCAATATCGGATAGAATTACCAGTTTACCTTCTGCTGGTGACCAAGTGCAAATAGTGGAAATATTTGTAATTTTTGTTTTCATAAGATTGCCAATGATTTACGTAATTTTATGAGTCTATTAATTAACCATTGGAATTTTCAAATTACGCTCTTTTGCAATTTGGATTGCTTTTTCATAACCAGCATCTGCATGGCGAGCAACACCCAACCCTGGGTCATTGGTAAGTACTCTATTCAATCGTTCTTTCATATCCGGTGTGCCATCAGCTACAATAACAACGCCTGCATGAATTGCTAATCCCATTCCAACACCTCCACCATGATGAACGGAGGTCCAACTGGTTCCACTAGTCGTACTGAGTAGTGCATTTAATATGGGCCAATCTGCAACAGCATCTGAACCATCTTTCATCGCTTCGGTTTCACGATTTGGAGAGGCTACGGATCCAGCATCTAAATGATCTCTTCCTATTACAATAGGAGCTTGCAGTTCACCAGAGGAAACCATATCGTTAATGGCTTCACCGAAAAGGTTTCGTTCTCGATAACCTAACCAACAAATTCTTGCTGGTAATCCCTGAAACTGCACTTTTGCCTGCGCCATAGTAATCCACCTTTTTAGAGCTTCGTCCTCTGGGAATAATTCTAATACTTTAGCATCTGTTTTATAAATATCTTCAGGATCACCAGATAATGCAACCCAGCGAAAGGGTCCCTTACCTTCACAAAATAATGGCCGGATAAATGCAGGTACAAACCCAGGAAAGTCAAAAGCATTTTCCACTCCACCATTTTCTTTGGCTTGCCCACGCAAATTATTTCCATAATCAAAAGTTATTGAACCCATTTTTTGTAAATCCAGCATCGCCTGACAATGAACTGCCATGGAGTGGTAGCTCATCTCAATATATTTATCCGGGTTGGTATTTCTTAATTTGAGTGCTTCATCAAAAGATATTCCATGTGGGATATAGCCGTTCAACTCATCATGGGCTGAAGTTTGATCGGTAACAATCTCCGGTATTATTCCACGTTTAACGAATTCAGGAAATACATCTGCACAGTTTCCTAATAATCCAATGGATAGGAGCTCTCCCTTATCTTTGGCATTAACCGCCAATTGCAGTGCTTCATCTAAATTATCTGTGGATGTATCCAAATACCCCGTATCTAAACGACGCCTGATTCGATGAGGATCAATTTCAACCGTAATATTCACCCCTTCATTCATTGTTACAGCCAATGGTTGAGCACCACCCATTCCACCAAGTCCTCCAGTAAGAGTAAGTGTTCCTTTTAGGGATCCTCCAAATTTTTGTTTTCCTAATTCAGCAAGAGTTTCGTAGGTGCCTTGTAAAATTCCTTGGGTGCCAATGTAAATCCAACTCCCCGCTGTCATTTGGCCATACATCATCAACCCTTTTTTATCTAACTCTCTGAAATGCTCCCAAGATGCCCAATTTGGGACCAGCATAGAATTTGAGATAAGCACTCGTGGTGAATGGGTGTGGGTTTTAAATACCGCAACCGGTTTCCCAGATTGAATGAGAAGCGTCTCATCATTTTCTAATTTTCTTAAACTTTCTAATATGGCGTCAAACGCTTCCCAATTTCTGGCAGCTTTTCCTAAGCCTCCGTAAACAATGAGCTCATCTGGGTTTTCAGCATTGTTTGGATCTAAATTATTTTGAATCATTCTATAGGCAGCTTCCTGATGCCACCCTTTACAACTCATTGTTGTTCCAATAGGTGCTTTAACTGGTCTCGATTTAGCCATACCATTTCTCCATAGCATTGTTACTCAAATGTTGGATGTCCTAAGGCATCATTAATGGGATCGAACCAATCCAGATTATTCTTATGAGCATCCCATGAAAATATGCTTACTCCCCGAAATCCATTTAATCTTGCCAATAATATTTTATCCGCAGCAGATTGTGCATCTTGGTTATGCGTAGATATACCAATTACCACCATATCTAATTCTTCTTGTACTAAATTTGATTTCATAATCTGAACAGAATTATTAAAGTCTCGGATTTCTTTGAAATAATTCATAGGTACTACAAAGTCAATTATCCCCTCTTGTACCCACTTATCCCATTCCTGATACCACCTATATTTTGCATCCACAATATTTGGTTTTACAGCAGCACTTAATTTAATATTAGTACCAGGTTTATGCATTTCTGAATATACATTTCTTACCAATTCAGTAACAGCATCTTGACGAAATTTGATCCATGCAATTTCAATGGAATCTTTTAATTCAGGCTTAATGATACCCCTCGTAATATCTCGCGGACTGTAATCATAAATTTTCTCAAATTCTCTCATCCCGTTTCGATTCCAGCCATAAATCTGATCTTGAAATCGAATATAATCTAAATGGATTCCATCAATATCATAATTATTTATAATTTCAGAAAAAACTGACGTTAAGTATGGATTCACTTCTGGATGGATTGGAGAAAGATAAATTCCTTCCCATTGTGGAGAGTGTGGTTCTGATAATTTAATACTGGAATCCATTTTTAAATTCCTATCAGCTTCCGTCCACTCTTTATGTGTATGATATAAATGTTTAGTATCTTTAGGTTCTGTTTTTGATGACCATAAAATATACGAATTAACCCATACGTGAACTTCAATCCCTAGCGCATGTCCTAATGTCACTGCATACCCTAATGGATCAAATTCACTTTCTACTTTTGGATGTTTAGGAACAATGTCGGAATTATAAAATGAATATCCGCGTCCGCGCACCTGTATAAATACAATATTATATCCAGATTGGTATGCGTAAACCAATGCAGAATTTATCATTTTTTCATTATACATACTATCTCGGACAATCCATAGACAACGTGTATCCAAATCTGATAATTGTGCAAAGGAAAATTGTAGCAATAAAAAAAACAGGGCAGAATATATAATTGCCCTGTTCATAATTCGATTTATTTGATTCAAAATAATTTATACTGCCTAATTGATAATATTATTCCTTAGTGTCTCCCTTTTTTTCCTCTACTACTTCACTATCTTTCGATTCTGTTACATCTGGGGCTAGATCAATAAACTCAATTAAAGTAACTGGCGCATTATCATTTTTTCTATTATTCAATTTAATGAGCCGTGTATATCCTCCATGCCTATCTGCATAAGCTGGTGCTATATCGTGAATAAGAATATTTGCAATTTCCTTACCTCTTTTGCCGGTAATTCTTTTTTGGATTAACCGTCTACCATGCACATCACCCCTTTTTGCATAGGTAACTAACCTCTCAATATAAGTCCGAAGTTCTTTTCCCTTTGCATCTGTAGTTCTAATTTTTTTATGTATAACCAAAGATGCTGCAAGGTTGCTAAACAATGCTTTTCGATGACTTGCTGTCCGGTTAAGTTTTCTTCCTTTTTTCTGATGCCTCATTGTATTGAATTATTCCGTTTCTAAATATTGTTTTACATCCATTCCAAAATGAAGTTCTAACTCACCTAATTTTTCTTGAAGTTCAGTAAGTGATTTACGGCCGAAATTCTTAAACTTCAACATTTCACTTTCTTCGTTGACCACAAGTTCACTGATAGTTTTAATTCCAGCAGCCTGTAAACAATTATGACTTCTTACAGAGAGTTCCATTTCATCAATTGATTTTGTTAAAATACCTTTTATTTCCAGTGCTTCATTAATTTCTTCTTCATTAACGGCTTTAAGTGCTGAAGAATCGTTAAACATGAAGTAAGCTAATTGCTGTCTGGTTATATTGGCAGCATGATTGATAGCATCTTTTGGAGTTGTAGAACCATCTGATCTTATTTCCATTGTTAATTTTTCATGGCCTTCTGTAGAAGTTGCAATGGGCTGTACATCCCAGGATACACTGGTAATAGGATTAAAAATAGAATCAATTGGTATTGTTCCAATGGTATCATCTTTTCGTTTATTTTTAACAGCAGAAGAATATCCTTTCCCACGACAAATCCGAATTTCAAAAACAATAGTTTTTTCCTCAGTAATTGTCGCAATATGATGTTTTGGATTTAGAACTTCAAACATCTTTGTTAGATTTCCGATATCAGCACCAGTAAATTTGCAAGGGCCATGTAATTCAACTAAAATAAGTTCAGGTCCTTCATCCAACATGCAAAACCTAACTTCTTTTAAGTTTAAAATTATATCTGCGATATCTTCTAAAACTCCTTTAATAGAAGTAAATTCATGGGAAACTCCATCTATTTTAATGGATGTTATTGCAGCACCAGGAATAGAAGTAAGTAGAGACCGTCTTAATGTATTTCCAATTGTAACGCCATATCCTCTATCGAAGGGTTCAGCAACTACTTTTGTATAATTATCGGATTCTTCAACAATTTCTATTTCTAACTCTTGAAAATATTTATTACTTGCCATTATTTTTACCTTTATTTATTTGGAGTAAAGTTCTACTACTAATTGTTCTTCTACTGGCTCTTCTATTTCATCCCTTTCAGGCACACTGTCAAATATTCCAGACAATTTTGCTTTATCAAGCGTGAGCCAAGGTCTAGGATTATCACCTTGAACTGAACGCATAGATTCTTGGAAGAGTTCTAATTTTTTACTTTTATCCCTTACCTGAATTATATCTCCTGATGATAATTGGTACGATGGGATATTTACTTTATGATTATTAACCAAAAAATGTCCATGATTTACCAATTGTCTTGCACTTGACCGGGTTGGTGCCAATCCTAATCTATAAACGGTATTATCTAATCTAGACTCTAATATAATCAAAAGATTATGACCAGTTGGTCCCTTCTTAGATACCGCTTTTTTGAAATAATTTCTAAATTGTTTTTCTAAAACTCCGTACAAATATTTGATCCGTTGTTTTTCTCTCAACTGGATACCATAGTTAGAAAGTTTTCTACGCCTACCCTGTCCCTGTTGTCCAGGGGGATAATTCTTTCTGATATTCCCAAATTTAGGAGATTCAAAAACGGGGAATTCCAATCTTCTACATAATCTTGCTCTTGGTCCTGTATATCTAGCCATGCTATTCCTTTAGGTTAAACTCTTCTCTTTTTAGGTGGTCTGCATCCATTATGAGGAATTGGAGTAACATCCATAATAGCAGTTATATTTAATCCTGCCGCTCTCAACGCTCGGACAGCAGCTTCTCTTCCTCCACCTGGTCCCTTAACACGAACTTCAATCGTGGATAATCCCAAAGCCATTGCATCTTCAGCTGCTTTTTTTGCTGCTTCAGTAGCAGCAAATGGTGTACTTTTCCGAGATCCTCTAAATCCAAGGGCCCCCGAGCTGCACCATGAAATTGCATTCCCAAATTTATCTGTGAGAGTTACGATAGTATTATTAAAAGATGCTTTAACAAATCCTATCCCCTCAGGATCAACTTTTATTTTTTTCTTTTTCTTTTTTGGTCCAGCCAATTAACTGTCTCCCTAAACTACGGCTTTTTTCTTGCCAGCGATTGTTTTCTTTTTGCCTTTTCGAGTACGGGCATTATTTTTAGTATTTTGCCCACGAGTAGGCAATCCCTTACGATGGCGTAATCCACGATAGGATCCAATGTCCATTAATCGTTTTATATTTCTAGAATTTTGTCCTCTAAGTTCACCCTCTACAGAAAGCAAGTCACCAATAGCATTTCTTATTGCTAATAATTGATCTTCTGTTAATTCATGTACCCGAATATCTGGGTTAATTCCACCTTTATCTAAAATCTTTTTTGATTGAGTGGGTCCTATACCATAAATATATGGTAAGGCAAATTCAACTTTTTTATTTCTTGGTAAATCTATTCCTGCAATACGAGCCAACTATATTTCTCCTAACCTTGTCGCTGTTTATGTTTTGGATTCTCACAAATTACTCGAATCACACCATGACGCCTTATGATCTGGCAATTTTTACAAATTTTCTTTACTGATGCGCGTACTTTCATAATTTTAAATTTATTCCAACTATTTATATCTAAATGTTATTCTGCCTCTACTTAAATCATAAGGAGACAATTCTAATTTTACCGTATCGCCAGGCAATATTTTTATATAATGCATCCTCATTTTCCCGGAAACATGGGCGAGCACTTCATGTCCATTTTCTAACTTTACTCTAAACATTGCATTAGGCAATGTCTCAGTAATTTCTCCATCTACTTCTATGGCAGCTTCTTTAGCCATTATATTGTTAGTATTTTCGCTCCATCTTCAGTTATTGTAATTGTGTGCTCAAAATGAGCAGATGGCATTCCATCCTTTGTGCAAACTGTCCAGCCATCTTTTTTTGTATAAACCCCAGGGGTTCCCATATTAATCATGGGTTCAATCGCAAAACACATCCCCGCTTCAATTTTAGGTCCCGTTCCGGGTTTACCAAAATTTGGTATCTGTGGATCTTCATGCAATTTTGTTCCTATACCATGACCTACCAATTCAGTTACAACTCCATACCCATTTGATTCAGCCCTTCTCTGCACCGCGTAACCAATATCACCAATTCGATTTCCAGGTGTTGCTTGATCAATTCCATCTAATAAGCATTCTCGTGTTACAGACATAAGTTTTTCTTTTTCAGGATCAACTTTGCCAACTGCAAAAGATTTAGCATGATCACCATAATAGCCCTCAATTAAACTACCCACATCAACGGAAACAATCTCTCCATCTTGTAATTTCCGATTGTTCGGTATTCCATGAACAACTTCATCTTCAACTGAAACACATAAAGTTGCAGGGTAACCATACAATCCTTTGAAGCCGGGTTGAGCTCCTTTAGATCTGATAAATTTTTCAGCTTCAATATCTAATTCAAGTGTGGATATACCCGGTACAATCATTTCTTGAATAATTTCAAGTGTTTCTTTTACTATTTGGCAAGCCCTAGAAATTTTCTGGACTTCGCCTGTACTACGGATATGTATCACCTTGGTTAATTAAAAGGCTTAAAAGAAATTATCTTCTTCTATCTCTACCTTTTAGTTTTCCTGTTTTCAAAAAGCCATCATAGTGACGCATTAATAAATGTGACTCTATTTGTTGTAGAGTATCTAATGCAACACCAACGATAATAAGTAAACTTGTACCACCATAAAAACTTGCTAACGAGAAATCAACATTAAAAAAACTAGACAAAAATGTCGGGAAAACAGCAATCAATGCTAAAAATACAGAAGCAGGTAAGGTAACTCTGGTGAGAATATGATCAATATAATCTGATGTTGATTTTCCAGGTCTTACACCGGGAATAAAACCACCCTGCTTTTTCATATTATCTGCTACATCAACTGGGTTAAATGCTATTGCAGTATAAAAGTAGGTGAATATAATTATTAAAAAAGCAAAAAATAGTGAATATACAATGTGAGTCGGGGCAAATACTATTTGTAACCAATCACCAAAACCATTGCCCTGTGGAAAAAATGATGCAATTGTACTGGGGATAAACATAAGTGCCTGAGCAAAGATAATCGGCATTACTCCCGCAGTTAATATTCTCAGCGGTATATGGGTTGCCTGTCCTCCATAAACTTTTCGACCAACTACTCTTTTCGCATACTGAACAGGTATTTTTCTAACACCGGTAGTGACCGCTACAACCACCAGGGTAATTCCAAACATTAATACTAATAATAAAACGTTCTCAAATGGATTTGATAATCCGTTTTGAATTTGAATAAATTGACTTCTGAATACGCTTGGTGCACGTGCAATTATTCCTACCATAATAATTAACGAAATACCATTGCCAATACCGTGATCAGAAATTTGTTCACCCAACCACATAACAAATATTACCCCCGTAACCATAGTCAATATCGTAACAAAATAGAAAACAAAATCAGCATTTGGAACTACGGGACCTACACTGGTTGTTTGACTTGTTAAAAATACTGACATGCCAATGGCCTGCAGGGATGCAATCATTACTGTGCCATAACGAGTAATCTGAATGATTTTTTTTCTTCCTTCTTCACCTTCTTTTTGAAGTCTTTGGAAATAAGGAATAACAGCACCTAGCAACTGAATTATTATTGAAGCTGAAATATAGGGCATAATTCCCAAAGCAAAAATAGATGCTTGAGAAAAGAAACCGCCTGCAAACATATCATATAAGCCAAGTAATGAATTGGCATAGCCTTGCATCATGGAAGCTAAAGCAGTTTTATCAATTCCCGGAATAGGCACCTTTCCACCCAGTCTATATACCAATAGCAATAGACCAGTAAAAACTAGCTTTTTACGTAGATCTGGTATTTTAAAAATATTTAGAAATTTCTCCATCATTTATAAATGGCTTTTCCCCCAGCCTTTTCAAGTTTTTCTATTGCGGACTTACTAAACATGTCTGCGGTAATTTCAATTGGTTTATTTAATTCTCCATTGCCTAAAATTTTAACAGGGATATCCATTTTTTTAATCACACCTTTTTCGTGTAAAAGAGTAACATCTACTTTATCAATTTCTAAAGATGCAATTCTCTCAAGATTTACAATTTGAACTTCTTTCCTAAATCCATAATTTGAAAATCCTCTTTTAGGAAGACGTCTCATAAGTGGAGTTTGGCCACCCTCAAAGTGAAATCTAGTTTTGGTACCTGAACGAGATTGGTATCCATTATGTCCTTTACCAGCAGTGCGACCTTGCCCAGATCCGTTTCCTCTGCCAATACGCTTAGTGTCTCTTATAGATCCCTCAGCTGGTTTTAGCGTCCCTAAATTCATCAAACATCCTCCACTTTCACAAGATGATTAACAGCCGTAACCATACCCTGAATAGCTGAATTATTAATTTTAACCACAGAACTGTTCATTTTTTTTATACCCAATGCTAACAAGGTATCTTTTGTACGTTGGCGGTATCCAATTGCACTTTTAATTTGTGTTATTTTAATCTTTTTATCAGCCATGATTTTAACTAAATAATTCTTTTAGGGAAATTCCTCTCTGCCTAGAAACTTTCAAGGGATCCCGTAAATCTTTTAGACCCTGTTCAACTGCTTTCACAACGTTAATTGCATTGGTTGAACCCGAATTTTTTGAAAGAATGTTAGCAATTCCAATTTGTTCCATTACTGCACGAACTGGCCCGCCAGCAATAATACCAGTACCAGGTGAGGCAGGTTTTAACATAAGACGAACGGCACCATATTTAATATTAATTTTATGTGGTATGGTACCATTTATTAATGGCGCTTTAAATATACGTTTTTTAGCATTTTCCTTCGCTTTATTAACGGCTGATGCTACTTCATTCGCTTTGCCGAATCCAACACCTACATGCCCATTTCCATCACCAACAACAACGAGGGAATTAAATCGCATGCTTCTACCACCAGTTGTTGCTTTAGAAACTCTGTTGATACAAACAACCGTTTCTTCTTTTAAGTCCAATTCTGTTGGATTTATGAAAGTACTCAAGAATATCTCCGTTAAATTGTTATTTCTGCAGAACGAATTGCCTCTGTAAGCGCTTTAACCCGTCCATGATATTTATATCCATTTCGATCAAAAATAATCCGGCCAATCTTAGCTTCTTTGATCTTACCAGCAAGAGACTCACCGACAATCTTGCTTTTTTCTATTTTATTTGTTGCCTTACCAATTAAGCTTTTTATACTTTTATCAATGCTGGATGCAGATAAAACAGTAATTCCTTTTTCGTCATCCACCAATTGAGCATAAATATTTGCATTAGAACGGTAAACCACAAGCCGTGGATGATTACCTATATTTCTCTGCATAATCCTATATTTTATTCGTTGACGCTTTTTTTGCCAAATTTGATATTTACTTTTTCTAGCCATGATTATGCTCCAACAATCCCAATGGATTTACCTGCTTTCTTTCTAATATGTTCATCAGAATATTTGATTCCTTTACCCTTATACGGTTCAGGTTTTCTTAACTCCCTAATGTTAGCAGCTACCTGCCCAACTTCCTGTTTGCTAATACCTTTAACTATTACTGTATTTGCATTGGGAGTTTCAATTGTAATTCCCTCAGGTGTTTCAAAATAAATGGGATGAGAGTATCCTACATTTAAAAGAAGAAAGTTGCCTTTACTTGCATCTGCTGTATAACCAACACCAACCAAATTTAATTCTTTTTGAAATCCTTGAGAAACGCCCTGAACCATATTTGCGATTAACACACGGGTTAACCCATGAAGTTCTCGCTGTATTTTCTCATCAGAATTGCGAGTAACAACCACTTCATTTTCATTAATAGAAATCCCAATATCAGATTGAAATTCGTGATTTAATTCTCCTAGTTTTCCCTTTACGAAAATGTTAGTTTCTTTTCTGCTCACTTCAACACCTTCAGGTATTGTAATGGGTTGTTTTCCTATATTCGA
Source organism: uncultured Fidelibacterota bacterium (assembly GCA_913049525.1). Classification (GTDB taxonomy): domain Bacteria; phylum Fidelibacterota; class Marinisomatia; order SCGC-AAA003-L08; family D37C17; genus D37C17. The sequence continues at coordinate 11,660 of CAJWYZ010000009.1, forward strand.
CATTTTATAATAATCCTTTTCTTACCAAACCTGACATAAAACTTCACCACCTACTTTAAGTAGCTTGGCTTTTTTGTCTGACACTACACCTTTCGAGGTCGATAATATTGATATCCCCATACCGTTTAATACTCTGGGAAGACTGACAGATGCAACGTATCTTCTGCAACCAGGTTTGCTATACCTTTGAATTCCGTGAATCACAGGTTTTTTATCATAATCATAATTTAAAAATACTCTAAGCATATCTTGCTTATTATCTTCAATTAATATAAAATCACGGATAAACTTTTCTTCTTTCAATACAAATGAAATCCGTTTCTTCATATTAGAAGCCGGAATATCAACCCAATTCTTGTGTGCACTTTGTGCATTTCGAATACGAGTCAAGTAATCAGCTATTGGATCAGTCATTGACATATTTTTCTCCTACCAACTCGCCTTTTTAACACCGGGGATAAATCCCTTTAGAGCCATTTCTCTAAAACAAATTCTACAAAGACCAAATTTTCTGTACACAGAATGTGGTCTTCCACAATTATTACAACGTGAATATTTTCGAGTTGAAAATTTTGGTTTTCTTTGAGCTTTTACTACTAACGCTTTTCTTGCCATTATGCCTCAGCACCTTCTTCTAGTTTCTTTTTTTTCTGGCGAATTGGAAGTCCTAATGCAACTAATAGTTCATATGCTTCTTCATCCGTTACACTACTTGTTACAATTGAAATATTTATGCCTCTAATGTTATTAATTTTATCATAATCTATTTCAGGAAAAATGATCTGCTCTGTGACGCCAAAATTATAATTCCCTCTTCCGTCAAATCCTTTTGCAGAAAGCCCTCTGAAATCTCTAATTCTTGGTGAGGCTACAGAAATAAATCTATCTAAAAACTCATACATTTTACTCCCCCGTAATGTTACTCGAATACCAACAGGATCGCCTTCTCTAATTTTAAAATTTGAAATAGCTTTTTTAGAAATAGTTACAACTGCTTTTTGTCCTGCTATTGTAGTTAATTCTTCAACACCAGACGTTAACCAGTTTTTATGTTCCTTAGCATCTCCAAGTCCCATATTCAATACAATTTTTTCAAGCTTAGGAACACGCATTGCATTACTAATACCCAATCGCTTAGATAAATGTTTATGTACAACCTCATTATATTTTGTTAATAATCTGGGTGTGTAATTACTGTTATCTTTTGCCATAATTAATTAATTACCTCACCAGTAGTTTTTGCAAATTTCACCTTTTTTCCATTATCTAGCGATTTAAATCCAACACGTGTAGGTTTACCACTAACAACCAGCATAATATTTGAAATATGAATAGATGCTTCCTTCTCCATTATTCCACCCTGAGGATTATCTTGTGTTGGGCGAGCATGTTTTTTCACAATATTTATACCCTCAACAACAACTCGATCTTTATTCAAAAAGACTTTAATAACACGCCCTGATTTACCAGCATCATTCCCTGTAATAACTTGAACCGTATCACCTTTTTTAATTTTCATTCTATAATACCTCAGGGGCTAATGATAATATTTTCATAAATCTTTTTTCTCTTAATTCTCTGGCAACTGGACCAAAAATACGAGTGCCTTTTGGTTCTTGCTGACCATCAATCAAAACTGCAGCATTATCATCAAACCGGATATAGGAGCCATCACCCCTTCTTCTCTCTTTCTTTGTCCTCACAACAACAGCATGAGAAATTTCGCCTTTTTTCACGACGCCACCAGGAATCGCTTTCTTAATAGAGACAATTATAGTATCACCAACATGAGCGTACCGACGGCCAGTTCCACCAACTACACGGATGCATTGAATTATTTTTGCTCCAGTATTATCTGCTACTTTTAATTTAGTTTCCTGTTGTATCATTATTCAGTATATTCTTAGCTATCTATTGCTTTTTCTTCAATTTGATTCAAACGCCAACGCTTTAATTTACTTTTTGGTTGGCATTCTATAATGCTCACTGTATCTCCTGGTTGGCACTCATTTTCAGGATCATGAACATAATATTTTTTTGACTGAGTGACATATTTTTTATAAATAGGGTGAGGACCTCGTCTATCAATTTGAACAACAGCCGTTTTTCCCATTTTTGATTCTACAACTTGCCCAATGAGCTGCTTTCTATTATTTTCTGCCAAAACTTAGTTTCCTCTTTTCCCTAGTTCAAATTCTCTAATTGCAGTTTTTATTTGAGCAATTTCTCTTCTTACAAGCCTAATTTGTTGAGGATGCTCAAGCTGCTGCAATGCTTTTTGAAATCTCAAATTCACCAACGCTTCCTGATCATCCCTTAATTTTGTTTGAAGCTCATCTTGACTCAATTTAATCAATTCACTCTTTCTCATAATTATGCCCCTACTTCACGCCTTCCAACTGTCTTGGTTTTAATTGGAAGCTTATAAGAACAAAGTTTAAATGTTTGTTCAGCATCTTTTTCATCAAGACCTTCAATTTCAAATAAAATCCTTCCAGGCTTTACAACCGCTACCCAATATTCTGGCGAACCTTTACCTTTTCCCATTCGAGTTTCGGCAGGTTTTTTAGTTATTGATTTATCAGGAAATATTCTGATCCACATTCTACCAACTTTTCTAACTTTTCTAGAAATTGCAATTCGAGCCGCTTCAATTTGCCGACTTGTAATCCAACCTGCTTCCATTGCTTTCAACCCGTAAGATCCAAAGGATACATAATCTCCTGAGTTAGCCATACCTCTCATGCGGCCTTTTTGAGTTTTTCTATATTTTATTTTTCTTGGTGCTAACAATGTGCTTACCTATTAGTTTCTTTTTTCACCTGTATAAATCCAAACCTTCACGCCAATAATCCCATAGGAAGTATGAGATTCTGTAATGGTATAATCAATTTGCGCTCTCAAAGTATGAAGAGGCACCCTTCCCTCTCTGTAGGTTTCACTTCTAGCAATTTCGTTACCATTCAAACGACCAGAAACGCAGACACGAATTCCCTCTGCACCCATACTCATAGTTGATTGTATTGCTTTTTTAACAGCCCTTCGATAATTTACTTTTTTTTCAAGCTGTTGAGCTATATTCTGACCCACTAATTCAGCCCTTAGTCCCGGCCTTTTAATCTCGGAAACATTAATATTCACGTCATAGCCCATAAACTTTTTTAATTCTTTTTTAAGAGCTTCCACTTCAGAACCCCCACGACCTATAACAATACCAGGTCTTGCCGTATGGATTGTAACAGAAACTCTTTTAGGGGTACGAGATATTTCGATTCGTGAAATACTAGCATGACCCAATCTATTATTGATATAATTTCTCAATATAATATCTTCATGCAATTTTGATGCAAATTTTTTCTCATCAAACCAAACGGAATCCCAGTCCCGGTTGATTCCTAATCTAAGTCCTATTGGATTGGTTTTCTGTCCCAAATCACCCTCTTTTATTTTTTATCATCCGAGATGACAATTGTTAATTGGCTGGATCTTTTCAAAATACGCATTGCTCTTCCCATTGCAGCAGGTCTAAACCTTTTCATTGTTGGTCCCTGATCAACAAATGCTCTTTTGATATATAAATTATCTACATCAAATGTATCTTCACTCTGCATCAAGTTTGCCAATGCAGAAGAAATAGTTTTATGAATAATTTTTGCAGCCTTTTTATTTGTAAAACTCAATTTTGTCAAAGCATCATTCACCTTAGCCTTCTTAACCTCATCCAATACATGGCGAACCTTTTTTGCTGATTGGCGGATATCCATTTTAGAGATTGCTTCCATACCTATGCTTTCCTATCTCCCGAATGCTGCCTGAAAATTCGTGTAGGAGCAAACTCTCCCAACTTATGACCTACCATATTTTCAGAAACAAAAACCGGAATAAATTTATTTCCATTATGTACAGCAAATGTATGCCCAACAAATAGTGGTGAAATTGTCGATCTGCGAGACCAAGTCTTAATAACTTTCTTCTTAGTAGCCTTGCTCATTTCATTTACTTTTTTCTCAAGCTTAGCATCAATAAATGGTCCTTTTTTTAACGATCTTGGCAAAGCCTACTTTCTCCTCTTAATTATATATTTATTAGATGCTTTATTTTTTTTACGAGTACGATATCCTTTAGCAGGTGTACCCCAAGGTGAAACTGGATGTCGCCCGCCAGAGGTTTTACCCTCACCACCTCCATGTGGATGATCAACCGGATTCATTGCTACACCACGCACTTTAGGTCTACGCCCCATCCAACGTGCCCTTCCAGCCTTACCAATTGAAATATTTTCATGACTCTTATTTCCAACTGCACCAATTGTAGCTAGGCAATTTTCTGAAATCAATCTTAATTCACCAGATGGAAGTTTTAATGTTACCATACCATCTTCCGATGCCATAATACGAGCATAAGAACCTGCACTTCGTGCCATTTGAGCACCCTTACCAGGTTTAAATTCAATATTGTGAACTAATAAGCCTTCAGGAATTTTCCCTAATGGCATTGCATTTCCTGTTTTGAAAGGAATTTTATTTTCCTTTGATGAAATTATTTTATCACCAACTTTAATTCCCTCAGGAGCAATAATATATTTTTTCTCACCATCATTATAATTAACCAAGGCAATACGAGGCGATCTATTTGGATCATATTCGATAGATTCAATTATTCCTGAAAAATCAAATTTATTCCGTTTAAAATCAATAATACGATAACGCCTTCTATGACCACCGCCACGCCTTCTGGATGTTATTCGGCCGTTGTTATTTCTACCACCTGTTTTTCTAAGGGCAGTTGTTAACTTACGTTCTGGTCTACTCTTTGTAATTTCTTCAAAAGTAGAAACTGACATGTATCTGCGGCTAGGTGTATCTGGCTTTAATTTTCTAGTAGGCATCTTTTATGCTTCTCCACCTAACAAATCAATAGAAAATCCTTCTTCCAGGGTTACAATAGCCTTCTTCCAACTTGACCTATTTCCCCTTGTTCGTAAAACATGCCCATTACTTTTAATGGTCATGTTTTTATTTTTCCCTTTAAAATTCATGGTCGCAACTTTTTTAATTTTAACATTAAATTTTTCTTCAATAGCGTCTTTTATTTCAAGCTTGTTACATTGCTTTTCCACCTGAAAAACATATTTGTTTAATGCCTCACTAAGCATTGTTCCTTTTTCGCTTAAAATCGGCCTAAGTATAATTGAACTTTTTATCGACATCTTAAGATAATTGTTTATTTAATATTTCAACACTTGCTTCATTAGCAAGGATCATTTGACAATCCAGCAAATCATATGCTGATGCAGACTGTACAGGAACAACGCAAATATTTTTAATATTTCTTGACCCTAAATACAAATTTTCTTCCATTGAATCAGTCAATACCGTGACCTTTTTTTCTGTTAAGTTAAAATTTTTCAACAGACTGGTAAATTCACTTGTTTTGGGAGTTTCTGGAAAAATATTATCCAATACTATAAAACTATTTTTAGATACTTTTTGAGATAACACACTTCTTCTTGCCAATTGCCTAACTTTTTTATTCACTTTTTTATCATAACCATGAGGTTTTGGACCAAATGCTTTCGACCCGTGAACCCGTGAAGGGTTTCGAATATGTCCAACTCTAGCACGACCTGTACCTTTTTGTCTCCATGGTTTTGCACCACTTCCAGCCACCTCACCCTTCGTCTTACTTGAATGTGTCCCCTGTCTAATGGAAGACATTTCAGAACTTACTGCCAAATATACACAATGTTCATTTGGCGTAATTCCAAATACTGCCTCATTAAGAGTCACTTTTTTGGCTGATTTTTTTCCAGATTTCTGGTATATATCTAATTTCATTAAATTTTTGATATAAAGACAATTCCATTTTTCGCTCCAGGAACTGCACCTTTTATAAATACTAAATTTTTATCTTTTTCTACTCGAGTAACTTCTAAGTTCTTTACACTAACATTTTCATTACCCATTCTACCAGCCATTCTCGTCCCCGGCCATACACGAGATGGATCTGATCCTGCACCAATAGATCCCGCCTTTCTCATCACACTATTTTTACCATGAGACCTTCTCCCTCCGCTGAAACCATGACGCTTCATATGTCCCGCAAATCCTTTTCCTTTTGACACACCTGAAACCACTACGAAATCTCCCGTTTCAAAAATATCAGCAGTGACCTTCTGACCAAGCTCAATATTTTCTAATTCGTCAAACGTAAATTCTTTCAATATTTTTTTTGCAGGAACACCGGCTTTGGCAAAATGTCCCTTTTCAGACTTATTGGTATGTCGAACTTCTTTTTCCAAATACCCCATTTGAATTGAAGAATAACCTTCATTTTTACTAGATTTAATTTGAGTGATTTCACAGGGACCAGCCTCAACAATAGTAACCGGATAATCCGAACCTACATCATCAAATATTCTTGTCATCCCAACTTTTCGCCCAATAATAAAATCAATTGCCATAATTAAGTCTTTATTTCAATGTCAACGCCAGCCGGCATATCAAGTTGCATTAATGCATCAACAGTTTTAGAAGTTGAATTCATTAAGTCCACAATTCGTTTATGAACTTTTATTTGAAATTGTTCTCTAGATTTTTTATCAACATGTACAGATCTATTCACGGTATAAATACTACGCTTAGTCGGCAATGGAATAGGCCCCATAACCAATGCTCCCGTATTTTTAGCTGTTTTAACAATCTTTTCCATGGATTTATCCAAAAGAATATGATCGTAAGCTTTCAATCTGATTCGTATTCTGTTCATTTAGTTTCTTTACCTATTCAACAATTTCAGTTACAACACCCGCGCCAACCGTATGACCA
>CAJWYZ010000010.1 GCA_913049525.1 uncultured Fidelibacterota bacterium
CGGGAAACAACCTTAAATGCCGATTACGGCTACGCTGCTGCCGCTTAATTGACGGTAGCTATCTCCTAATGGGCGTGTTTACCGCCTGTTTCTGAGATATCATTAAAAGTAAACTGCTCCAACTCTGCGCCTGGTAGTGTTGGTCAAGATCCCTTCGGGGTACAGGCTGGTCTGGTGGGACTGAGGCTGTTCACAAACATCGGATAAGACCTTGAACACAGCCTAAACATGTAGACGCTGACTGAACGATTTATTCGGACGGGAGTTCAATTCTCCCCGCCTCCACAAAGATTTTAACGCTTATTTAAGAAGTATACCATTGCACCCGTGGCTCAACTGGATAGAGCACTGGATTTCGGTTCCAGTGGTTATAGGTTCGAATCCTATCGGGTGTACTCTTTAATCCCCTTGCTAAATGAGGGTTTTTTTAAATAGCATCTTTTTTTACCCAATTCCAAATTTCATCCATCTCTTCTAAGTTGGAATCTGAGAACTCTTTTCCTCTTTTCTTTAATTCTTTTTCCACTTTTGCAAAGCGCATTTCAAATTTAGAGATGGTCATTCGCAAAGCATCTTCTGCACTTATATTTAAAAAGCGGCTCAAGTTTACAAGGGAAAATAAAACATCGCCCATTTCATCTTTTATTCGTTCAGGATCTTTTTCGGCCACCACTTCCCTCAATTCTTCCAGTTCCTCTTCCACTTTTTCCCAAACGGGCTGAATATCCTTCCAATCAAAGCCCACATTGGCGGCTTTTTCCTGAATTCGCCGGGCTCGGTTTAGCGCTGGTAATTTTTTAGGAACTCCATCTAATAAATTTTTCCTTTTTTTTTCTTTCTGCTTGGCTTTCTCCCAAGACATATTGAGATCGCTATCCTGATTGCCATTTGGGGTATCAAAAACGTTGGGGTGACGGCGAATAAGTTTTTCAGAGATATGTTTAATAGAGTCTGCTATTTCAAATTGTCCTGCTTCACGTGCAAGTTCTGCCTGAAAGAGAACATGCAGGGTTAAATCTCCTAATTCTTCTTTTAAAGTTTTTATATCGCCATCTTCAATGGCTTCTATAATTTCATAGGTTTCTTCTAAAAGATAGGGCACAAGTGATTCTGAAGTCTGTTCTCGATCCCAGGGGCATCCATCAGGCGCACGTAAACGACGAAGGACTTCAATGAGCTCATCAAAATTTATTGCCGCTTGTTTATTGAGAATCTCTTTCAAGAATTAATCTGAATTTTTATTTTACCAATTCGGTTGTTTTCAATCGTTTGAACAGTGAAAACCATATTATTAAACTCTACTTTTTCACCTGTTTTGGGGATATCGGTTAAGATATCCAAAATGAATCCGCCAAGGGTATCATAGTCCCTTTCTTCAGGGAATTCAATATCCGTTTCTTCCTCTAAATCATAAATAGTAATAGAGCCATCCACAATAAAACTACCATCGGATTGCCTTATTGCATTGGACTCTTCCTGGTCATATGGGTCACGAATTTCTCCCATGACTTCTTCCACAACATCCTCCAATGTGACTAATCCTTCTGTGCCGCCCCATTCATCTACCACAATAGCAATGCTGGTTTTTCGTAATTTGAACTCTTCCATTAAATCATCAATGGGTTTGGTTTCAGGTACAAAAAATGGTTGTCGTGCTAATGTTTGAAGATTGACGTTGGGTCGAGAACCCATGAGATAGGGAATAATATCTTTAGCATAGAGTATGCCCTTAATATTATCAATAGTGTCTTTATAGATGGGGATTTTTGAAAATTGACGCTCCCCGATTATATCCATTGCCTTATCAATACTTTCATCTGATTTCAATGACACAATATCTACCCTGGGAGTAATAATCTCACCCACTGTTTTTTCCTTAAAATCAAAAATGGATTGAATCATATCAGACTCTTCCTCTTGGAGAGTACCTTCTTCTTCTCCCAATTCTGCCAGTATTATTAATTCTTCTTCAGAATCAAAAATTTTCTCTCTCCTGAATGGGAGAACTTTAATTACAACATTTGTAATAGTATTGAATCCCTGTGCTATTGGACTTAAAATAAACATCATTACTTTTAGGGGAACGTACATTCTTAAAGCAAATTCTTTGGAATTTTTTATGGCAATCATTTTGGGTAATATTTCCCCAAATACCAATATAACAAAAGATACAACCAGTACTTCCAATAAAATTAGAGTTGATTCACCCCATTCATATTCATCTGCAACATTGGCAGTTACGTATGCAGCTAAAAAGGCAATGGTTACATTAACAATGGTATTGCCAGTGAGCAGAAAAACCAATAAACGCTGTGGAGAATCTAATACGGATTTAATTTTTTCAGGGGTTTCTTTTCGATGTTTCCGGATGTGAAAATATGCCGTTTCCGTTCCTGAAAAGAATGCTGATAGCATCAGCAAAAAAATAAAAGTAATTATGTATTCCACTGCTTAGATTTGGTCTACGCCAATTGTATTTGAAAGATAATAATCTTCTAGTTGGGTCATTTTTATTTTGTCTTCTGAAGTCTGATCATCAAAGCCTAATAAATGGAGGATGCTATGTATAATGACTCTTTTACATTCTTTGTCAAAATCCTGCTCAAATATTTTTGAATTTTCTGCTACTCTTTCTAGGCTGATATAAATTTCACCATCGATTGCTTCACCCTTTTCTTCTAAATTGAATGAAATCGTATCCGTCAACATATCCATAGAAAAATATTCTTTTTTCAATTTTCTGAGTTTTAAATCGGTGGAAAAAATAATCGTTACGGCTGCTTTTGAATGCTCAAAGTCTTTGAGAATATTATTACAAATCCCAGATATCCAATCTCCATCAATATTAGGTAGATCAACTCCATCACTTTCCAATTGGACAGTTATCATACAGATTGCACAGAATTTATTAATTCTCTAGCAATTATCATACGCTGGACTTCGCTAGTCCCTTCACCAATTTCCAGAATTTTTGCATCCCTGAAAAATCGCTCTACATCGTATTCTTTTATGTATCCGTAACCTCCTAAAACCTGTATGGCTTCTGTGGTTACCATCATGGCAGTTTCACTAGAAAAAAGTTTTGCCATGGCAGCTTCCCTGATTACCGATAAGCCCTGATCTTTTTTCCATGCGGCATGATAAACCAAATGGCGAGCAGCTTCTATTTGTGTTGCCATATCTGATAATTTAAAGGAAACTCCTTGAAACTTATGGATGGGTTTTCCAAAGGCTTCTCGCTCTTGTGAATATGCCAGTGCTCTGGCGAAGGCTCCTTGGGCAGTTCCAATTCCCAAAGCCCCAATAGTAATTCTACCTCCGGTTAGCGTTTTTAGAAATTGTTTAAATCCTTTGGATGGGTTGCCTAATACGGAGGACTTAGGAATGCGCATATCTCGGAAAAACACCGAGCGGGTATCGGAACCACACCACCCCATTTTCTTTTCAGGTGGATTAAGAGATAACCCTTCGGTATCTGCATCAATTACAAAGGCAGATATTCCTTTTTCCTCTCCATTCTCAACCATCACAGCTGTGAATATAATAATAGATGCTTCTCCGGCATTGGTACAGAAGGCTTTTTCACCATTAACAATAAATTCATTACCATTTAATATGGCGCGAGTTTGCGTGTTCCCGGCATCACTTCCTGCATTGGGTTCGGTAAGTCCAAATGCTCCAATTTGTTTTCCCGATGCCAACCCCGGAAGATATTGCTCCTTCTGTTCTTCGGTGCCAAAAACAGCAATGGGCGCTGTTCCCAAACTGGTATGTGCCATCATTGTGGCACTTGTTGATGGACAGACCTTTCCTATTTCTTCAATAGCAATAACTAATGCCATGGTGTCCATTCCTGTACCGCCATATTTTTCATCCCAGGGGATTCCCATAAGCCCCAGTTCTGCCATCTTTTTCACCGATTCATGAGGGAATCCTCCTTTTTCATCTAATTCCTGAGCAAGAGGCTTCACTTCATTCCGGGCAAAATCCCGAACCATATCTCTGAGCATTTTATGCTCTTCTGTAAAATATAATTGTTCCATTATTTTCTATTTATTATTTGTTATCACCATTTCATTATCGCCGATGCCCAAGTAAATCCTGAACCAAAGGCAGCTAAAACTAATAGGTCACCATCCTTTATTTTTCCTTCATTAAAGGCTTCAGCTAAAGCTATGGGAATTGTGGCGGCTGTTGTATTCCCATATTTATGGATATTAGAAAATACCTGCTCATTACGTAAACTCAATCGCTTCTGCACCATTTGGGTTATGCGAAGATTTGCCTGATGGGGTATGAGCAAATCAATATTCTCTGACGTGAGGTTATTTGCTTCCAATGCTTCATTAATAACTTCCGGGAAACGGGTAACCGCATGTCTAAAGACTTCTTTCCCATTCATTTTCAAAAACTGTTTTCCTTCATCCAATGCCTCCTTATTTATTCTGGGATAACCAGCATTAGAGGCCGGTGACTCTAACCACAGCTCTTTTAAATATTTTCCCTCTGAATGCATGTGGGTAGATAGAACTCCTCTATCCTCATCTGTGGCTGAAATTATGGCGGCGCCTGCCCCATCTCCAAAAATTATTGCAGTATCTCTACCTGCATTGGTTAAATCCATAGCGGTGGATTGTACCTCTGCTCCTATAAGTAGAATATTTTTAAAGGTTCCGGTTCGAATGTATTGTTCCGCAATGGACAACCCATAAATAAATCCTGAACATTGCACCCGAATATCCAGGGCGCCTATTTCATTAAACCCCATTTTTTCCTGGAGAAGGCAACCAGAACCAGGAGCATAAAAATCCGGCGTAGATGTTGCGAAAATAATAAAATCAATATCGCTAACTTTAAGTCCTGCCGCATTTAATGCTTGCTTTGTTGCAGGAATGGCTATATCAGATGGACCCTCACCCTTTTCAACATAATGGCGTTCTTTAATACCTGTCCGCTCTTGAATCCATTCATCAGAGGTGTCCATATAGGTTGAAAGTTCATCGTTTGTAACTATGCGTGGTGGCAAATAAAATCCAGTCCCGGATATGTATGGATTAGGCATAATTTTTACTTAACTTAATATCTTTTAGTTCAAGTTGAATTGTTCTTTGTCCATTCCAATAATTTTCACCCACCACATAAGCAATGTCAATAGGCGCATTCTGAATGAGCTTTTCATAATGTTCTGCCATATTAAATCCAATAGATTCAAATGGGGTTTTATTTTGTTTCACAGAAAATTTTAATGTGTTCTGATCTTTTCCCAGCAATTTTGGAATACCATCAACGAATAAATTATTGGTTACAAAAACCGGACGCATATTCCCCGGCCCATAAGGTTCCATGGCATTCAGAAATTTAATCATACGACTGTTTAATTCTTCTAAATTCAACATTGAATCTACATAGATTGTAGGAATTAAATCGTCTGTTGAAATTTTGTCATTTGCAATCTGAATAAATTTTTCTTTAAATGAATTAAAGTCGGCAGAATTCATTGAGAGACCTGCTGCAATGGGATGGCCACCAAATCCAGTTAAAAATTCTTTACAATCCCTTAAAGCATCTACCATATCAAATCCACGAATACTTCTGCATGAACCCTTGCCTTCACTATCATCTAATGACATGATTATTGCCGGGCGGGCGAAAGTTTCTTTTATCCGTGAAGCAACAATTCCAATAACTCCAGGATGCCAATTTTTATGACCCAATACAATGGCATTCTCATTTTCAAGATCACAATGGGTATTAACCATGTGGAGGGCATCATTAGTAATTTGTAAAGTGATATCTTTACGGCGATTATTTTCAACTTCTAATTCTTCAGCAATCTCTTTAGCTAAAATAGGGTTTTGAGTGGTAAGGAGTTTCACCGCCCGTGATGCGTCCCCCAATCTTCCCGCAGCGTTAATCTTTGGTGCCATCCAAAAAACCAGCCTGCCAACAGTAATTTCCTTTCCTAATAATCCACCTGTTCTTTGAAGGGCTGTTATACCAAAGTTGGTCTCTTTTTTCATTTGCTGAATGCCATGATGTACAATAATTCGGTTTTCATCCTTTATGGGTACCAAATCAGCAGCAATTCCCAATGTTACAACATCTGAGTTTTCCCAGGCATACCCCGGATCATATCCCCCTTTTTCACAAATCGCCAATGCTAATTTAAAAGCCACGCTTGCTCCGCATAAACCCTTGAATGGATAGGGGCAATCAAATCGGTTTGGATTTACAATTGCATAAGCATCAGGAAGAGCTTTGTCTGGTTTATGATGGTCAGTGATAATAACATCCAACTCTTTCTCATTTGCATAAGCTACTTTTTCAAAGGCATTTATTCCACAATCACAAGTGATAAAAATATCCGCACCAATATATTTTGCATAATCAATTCCTTGGGTGGAAATTCCATAACCTTCTTTTTCTCGGCTGGGGATATAATAATGGGATTCTACATTTATTGACCGGAAAAACAGGGTTAGAAATGCAGCAGAGGTTGTGCCATCTACATCATAATCACCAAAAATGAGAATGGATTTCTTTTCTGAGATTGCAGTTAAAATTCGCTCCACAGCCTTGTCCATATCCGCCATAAGAAAGGGGTCGTGCATTTGGTTAATATCAGAATAAAAGAATTCTTTGGAATCGGCTCTTGAATTAATTCCCCGGAGGCTCATTACCCGTGCGATAGTATGTGGCAGACTGAAGGTCTCTGCCACCTGATTGACACAGTCTTCATTGACTGATTTAAATTTCCATTCTGGTTCAATCATATAAAAATGTGTGAGGTTGGATAATAAGCCGAATTCTGTTTCCCGATGAATCGGGATAATGGTCATTCATCTGGTCTCGACCTCGCGATCGAGTTCTTGCGATCTACCCATCCGTAACGTGCGAACTACACTGGATTGCTTGATCTTGCTCCAGGCGGGGTTTACCCAGCTATTCATGTTTCCATGAATACTGGTGGTCTCTTACACCACCATTTCACCTATTTCCCAATACAAGATTGGGATGTTTACTTTCTGCTGCACTTGCCATCCCCACTATACGCGGGGTCCTCCTGTTAAGAGGCGCCTTGTTCTGCGGAGTTCGGACTTTCCTCCCCCGGCGGTTGCCGGGCGCGACCATTTCACCAACCTCAATTATTCTTCTGCACCATCCCAAAATTGCAATACACCACAATTAGGACAATTAATAATTTTACTATTTTCTTTTATTTCAATAATAGTCTGAGGTGGGAGCTGACTATAACACCCACCACAAGCCTTGCCCATTATACTTACCATTCCAACGCCATCCCGTGCATTTCGCAGAGTTTCATACGCATTCAAATGAGATGACTCAATTTTGTCAAAAATTACAGATCTATTTGTTTCCAAATCTTCCTGTTCGATAGTTGTTTCAGCTAATGCAGATTGCAGATCAGCCCGATTGGTTGATAATGATTCAGAAATGGTTTCAATTTTATTAGTATTGAGCTTAATATTTTCCTCTAATTCTGTTTTTTCTTCTTCAAATTTAAGCTGCACATCTTCAGATTCCGTAATGGCTGCTTTCATATGATCAATTTCCTGACTGATGGCATCATACTCCTTATTTGATTTAACCAAAAAAAGCTGCTCTTTATATTTTTCCAATTTAGTTGTAAAATCTTCAATTTCACTTTCATGATGACGAATCTCTTTTTCGATTTCTTCAATCCGACTTTGTTTTTGCTCGTTTTCCGATTGAAGAGAAGCTACCTCCAATTCCTGTGTCTCAACGGTTATAGGTAAATCTCCCATATGTTCTTTTATCTCAAGGAGACGTTGGTCTATTTCCTGCAGTTTAATTAATTGTTCTAAAGTTTGCTTCATATAATTAATTTGTAAACCAAAAAATGCACCTGTTCAAGTGCATTTAATTTTTATAAATTCTCCCCGTTTATTAGTCGTATTAATTGAAAATACCAATGCCTCATAAGACCGTTAATTTAGACAACTTTTTATTGGAAATACAAGATAAGGGTGAGCTATTTCCATTGGGGCAATTTACTTATCCCCTGTAAATTCTCTTGAAATTCATCAAAGGATTATGCATGCTAAACCAATTACAACAAGAATTAGTAGTCGCCATGAAAGCCGGAGAAAAGGCAAAAATGATGGGCTTAAGAAATATTATAGGTAAACTTAAAGCCGCCAAAATTGACAAAGGGGAATCATTAACCGATGAGGAATCACTAAAAATCCTCAAATCTGCAGCGAAACAATTGAAGGAATCCATTGACCAATACCAAAAAGGTGACAGGGATGACCTGGCTGAAGAAGAAGCCTATGAATTGTCACTTCTGGAAAAATATTTACCGGAACAATTATCTGAGGAAATAATAAGAGAAACAGTGAAAAATATTGTTGAAAATACCGGGGCAGAATCTATACAGGATATGGGACAAGTTATGGGTGCTGCCATGAAAGAATTTGCTGGATCTGCAGATGGAAAACTGGTACAGAAAATTGTCCAAGAGGAGCTAAGTTAATGGCAATTACCCCCCCTGATATTATTATAAGTCTTATACTTGCATTTTTCACCTTGAATGGTTTTCGCCATGGTTTTATTGAAGAAATGGGGCGCCTTTTAAGTCTTATCGGCGGCTTCATTCTGGCATCAAAATTTCACAATTTACTTGTACCCTTTCTTCTCCCCTATATAGATGGAGAAACCCTACGAATTACTGTGGCCTATCTGGGAGTATTCGTAGTATCGGTAATAGTTATTACCATGATAGCAAAAATATTACAGAAATTTATTGAACTGGTTCTACTTGGCTGGTTAAATCGGCTGTTAGGACTGCTTTTAGGATTGCTGAAAGGGTTTCTTATTATCAGCTTGCTTATTTTTATAATTCAGGCGCTCCCAATTAAACTTGATCAGGAAAACACAATCCGCCAGAAGTTAGAAAAGGAATCGGTGATGTACCAAATATGTGACCACGTGAAGGAACTGGTGATATTAACCATGCCTATGGATAATAAATTAGAAATATTGCAGGAGAAAGTTAAAGAATATTCTAATGAGAAAAATGTCCAAGATATATTAAATCAGCCTTAGAAAAACCCTTTAATTATGAATCGAAACGATTCAATTTGCAGCTCAGAATTTTATAGAGATACCGGATTTGATATTATTCGTAATTGGCTAAAGGATAATTGTCTATGCTCTCTCAATCAGGATTTTTTCACCCAATTAACTCCCTTAATAAAAATTCAGAAAATTTCAGATGTTCAGGATTACTGCAATGAGTTTCTCTCTGCATTTCAAAGAAAAAATCCTCTACCCCTAGAAACAATTCCAAATATTTCAAGCTGGATTGATTCCCTTAATATTAGTGGATTTCAACTCCTCCCTGAAAACTTTCGTGAATTGTATCAATTATTAATTTTATCATCCACCATAAAACGATATTTAATTAAAAGTGATTTTCCACTTTGGCATGTTAATGGTAAAAATTTAATAATTTCAAAATCATGCCAATCAGAAATTGAAAAAATATTTGATGATAGTTTTCAAATTAGATCTGATGCTAGTCCCGAATTAAAACGTCTTACCCGCTCTATATCCAAGGCTGAAGGAAGTATTAAAGACACCATGCAAAAAGTATTTATCCATGCAAAGCAGGAGAATTGGTTGGGGGGAGACCAAATTGTATTTAGAAATGGTCGCTCTGTTTTACCCCTTAAAATTAGTCGAAAAAGGAAGGTAAAGGGTATAATTCAAGATCAATCTTCAACGGGACAAACTGCCTATATAGAACCGTTAGAAATTATTGAATTAAATAACAAATTAACGGAATTACATTTTTCCTTAACTGAAGAAAGACACCGCATACTCCGTGAACTAACTGCATTTTTTCAACCCTATTATAATGAAATACAAGAATCTTTTAATATTCTAAAATACATAGATCAGCATAATACTATGGCAAAACTTGCCTATCAAATTAATGCTATTTGTCCAGAAATGAATGAAAATGGAATATTAAAAGTAGAAAATGCGGTGAACCCACTTTTTTCATTGGTTGAAAAAAAAGCTGTTTCCTTAGATATTGAACTAAATCAAGAAAAAATTCTACTTCTCTCCGGACCTAATGCTGGAGGAAAAACTGTAGTATTAAAAAGTATAGGGTTATATGTTCTCATGGCTCAATGCGGTCTTTATATTCCAGCAAAAAAGGCTCAATTTCCAGTTTACACAAAATTTATGGCAGATATTGGCGATCAGCAATCCATGGAAAATGACCTGTCAACCTTTTCAGCCCATATTCAAAACCTTGCTACAATAGTTGCAGAGGCCAATGAAAGTAGCCTCATTTTATTAGATGAATTGGGAACAGGAACAGACCCTGATGCCGGTGCAGCATTGTCCCGATCCATTATGGAATTCTTCATAAAAAAGCATTGTACCGTAATTGCAACCACTCATTTAGGATCGTTAAAAGTGTGGGCCTCTGATGAAAGGGGTATTATAAATGGGGGGATGATTTTCGATTCAGATGCACTTGCTCCTACCTATGAACTACAACTGGGAACCCCTGGCGCAAGCTATGCTCTGGAAATATCTAAACGAATGGGATTAAGTGAAGATATAATTAATAGGTCAAGTGAGTTGGTGGGTGATGGTTCTGTGAATCTTGAAAATATATTGGGGCAGCTTGAAAAAGAACGGTTGGTAGCAGAATCCCTCCGTGTTGATTTGGAAAATCGTGAAAAAAAACTTGAGCAAATTGAAACCCAAACATTCAACAAGGAGAAGGAAATTAATAAAGCCCATAAAAAGGCAAAGTCCACTGCTCTTTTAGAAGCAGAAAAAATATTATTATCAGCCAGGCGTGAAGCAGAGAATCTCATTGCAGAAATCCGTGTTAATCAAGCTGACAAAAAAACCATTAAAAAAGTAAAGGATCAATTTCAAAATACACTTGAAAATTTACAAATTCAGGATAAAACAGCGGAGGAAGAATTTAATTCACTTTTAGAAAGTGATATCCAAAAAGGAAGTATTATTTATATCCCCCATCTTAATAGTAAGGGGAAAATAATTCATCTTCCTGATAAAAAAAATAGGGTTCGGGTAGAGGTAAACGGCATTACTCTTACTCTAAAATTGGCAGAACTTCAACGAGCAGAGGCCTCTGAAAGTTCAGAATCAAATTCTAAACCAAATATATCAATGAATAAGACCTTTTCTATTGCAAAAATTCAAATTGATTTAAGGGGAATGCGAGTAGATGAAGCACTTCATGAGACTAAAAAACATCTTGATTCTGCCCTTATATCCGGGATGAATTTTGTTCATATACTTCATGGGAAAGGTACTGGTGCATTAATGGAAGCAATTCACGAATTCCTTAGTGAACAATCGTTCGTGGCAAACTTTCACTTTGCCGATGAAGATCAGGGAGGGGCAGGAATTACTGTTGTGGAGTTTGAGTAAAAGTACTATTCCACTGCTCACAAAACATAACTACAAGCAGAAAAAAATCTGACAAGTCTTAAAACATGGGTAAATCAAGTTGTTAAACTCATTATTATACAATCTCTATTAGCAACCTTGAAAATTCTTTATTTGCCAGATTAGAGTTCTCAAGTACATCTTCATGGGATAATACAGAGCCTTCCATTCCAGCGCCATAGTTGGTTAAACAGGAAATTCCCACTACATTCATCCCTAATTCAATGGCCTTTCTAATTTCTGGAACGGTTGACATTCCCACTGCATTCCCATTTAATGAGATAATTTCTTGAATTTCTGCTGGTGTTTCATAAGTTGGTCCTAATGCCCAGGTGTAAATTCCTTCCCGCAATGATATGTTTAGTTCAGTTGCAATGGATTTTATTTTTTTGTTTATTTGATCCGCTTTTAATAACACAATTGGTGGGGTGTCAGTGCCATTTCGAAATGTATAATCCAAATACCCCGATATGAGCATGAGGTCACCAACTTGCCATTCTTTTTTTAAACATCCGGCAGCATTTGTAATTATAACATTTTTGCAACCAAGAGAATGAATAACTGATATTGGGAGAGTAATTTCATCTAAATTAAACCCTTCGTAATAATGAAAACGACCGCTAGCACAAATAACAGGCTTATTGTAGATATATCCAAATACCCATTCACCCTTGTGTCCGGATACTGTAGAGCAGGGGTAGTCTGGTATTTCTGAATAAGGGATAACAATTGGTTTATCCAAACTATCAATAAATTTCCCTAAGCCTGAACCTAAAATCACAGCCGATTGAGGTTGTTCGGGTAATTTACTTATTATACAAGAAGATATAAAATTCAGGTTCACTTTTTTTGTCCTGCTAATTGACCACATCCCGCAGCAATATCTTGACCTTTACTCCACCGAACCAACACTCTATACTCATCTCTATAATTGTGTAGTATTTCTGAAAATTTTGTAATTGTAGCTTCATCGGGTCTTTGATACTTTCCTTCAATTTCATTATAGGGGATCAAATTAATTTTGCATGGTATTCCTTGTAATAATCGTGCCAATTCTAATGCATCTTCTTCTGAGTCATTGATTCCCTTTAATAATACATATTCAAACATGATTAACCGTTTTTTTTGATTTGAATATTCCTTGCCGGATTTAATAAGATCATTAATAGACCATTTTTTATTAATGGGCATAATTTTAGTTCTTACTTTATCGTTAGATGCATTTAAAGAAATAGCCAATTTATAACGCCTTTTCTCCTTAATATATTTATTTATTTGAGGAAGTAATCCTGCTGTTGAGATGGTAATGCGGGTTGACGCTAAGTTGAAGCCTTTTGGGGAATGAAAAATGTCTGAGGCATTTAATACATTATCGTAATTATGGAATGGCTCGCCCATCCCCATAAAAACTACATTGGTAATTGGCTGATCCGTATTCTCTCTCACATAAATTAGCTGATCTACAATCTCCCCCGTGCTGAGATTTCGTTTTAATCCCAATTTCCCCGTTGCACAAAAATGACAATCCAACACACATCCAGCCTGAGATGAAAGGCATACGGTATGGCGATTATTTTCTACCATTGAAACTGTTTCAATAAAATGATCATCTCGTGTTCGAAATAGTATTTTAACAGATTTATCCTCTTCAGATGGTAATGAATTTTCTACTGTGAGCGTATGAAGTATAAAATGCTCATTTAAATGTTCTCTAAATGATTTGTTAATATTTGACATGGAATCAAAGGAAGATATTCCATGACGATACAGCCATTCAAATAACTGCCCGCCCCTGAATTTTGTTTCTCCAGCTTCAATACATAGGGTTTGGAGTTCTTCATGATTCATTCCCTTAATGCAAATTTTTTCCAATTAAATACGTTCCTATATTGTTTTTAATAGTAATTAAATCGATGGGAATTTACCAATAAATAATATGGGGCATTGAGTGAATTTTTATTGTGGAGCTCAAAGGACACCATTAGATTTCAACCCTAAAATTATAAGGTAAATTATGGATAATATTCAGTTAGTAGAAAAATTACAGACCGATAAAGAGAAATTATTTCAGGAAATCTCTAAAATTATTATCGGTCAAAAAGAAATTGTTGAGCACTTATTTATTTCACTTCTTTGTAGAGGACATGTTCTTTTAGAAGGGGTGCCTGGATTGGCAAAAACACTTCTCATTAAAACGCTTTCCGACGCCATGGATCTGTCGTTTAATCGCATACAGTTCACACCTGATTTGATGCCATCTGATATCACCGGTACAGAAATAATTGAAGAAGAACATGGAACTGGTAAACGAGAATTTAAATTTTTTAAAGGTCCTATTTTTGCTAATATTGTTCTGGCCGATGAAATAAATAGAACTCCGCCAAAAACACAGGCCGCATTGTTGGAATCAATGCAAGAACATAAAGTAACAGCAGGCGGTACATCCTATACCCTTGAAGAACCATTTTTTGTTTTAGCAACTCAAAACCCTATCGAGCAAGAAGGAACCTATCCATTGCCCGAAGCGCAATTGGATCGTTTTATGTTTAATATTTTGATTTCTTATCCATCTCGAGATGAAGAAGTTGCCATTGTTCAATCAACCACCAGTACAGATGTTAAAAAAGTGAATCGAGTATTATCAGCAGAAGATCTTTTTGCCTTTCAAGAATTGGTGCGGAATGTTCCTGTGGCTGATAATGTTATTGAATATGCCGTAGATTTTGTAAACAGTACACGAACTTCAAATAATGGACAAACTGCGACCACTACGAAAGATTGGTTGGAATGGGGTGCTGGTCCCCGAGCCAGTATGTATCTTATTTTGGGGGCTAAAGCAAAAGCCCTCTTAGATGGAAGAACTACTCCGGAAATTGCTGATGTTCAACAAATGTTGAACCCCGTCCTCAGGCACAGAATTATACCCAACTTCAATGCAGAAGCAGATGGTATTAGCCGAGATGACATCCTTGAAAAACTGTTGGAAACTACCAATTAAAAGATAAATTCCAATGCCTGGCGGTCATATTCTCACCCCGGATATAATTTCCCGGTTAAATAATTTATCGCTAAAAGCAAGATTTGTAGTGGAGGGATTTATTGTTGGATTACACAAGAGTCCCTATCACGGATTTTCAGTAGAATTTTCTGAACATCGTGCCTACGGTGCTGGTGATGAAATTCGACATGTTGACTGGAAATTGTGGGGGAAAACAGATCGCTTTTTCATTAAACAGTTTGAAGAAGAAACCAATCTTAAATCTTATCTTTTAGTTGATCAAAGTTTATCCATGACCTATAAATCTAAAAAAATGACCAAGTTGGAGTATGCTCAAATATTAGCAGCATCTCTTGGATATCTTATGTTAAAGCAACAAGATGCTGTTGGGTTGACACTTTTTGATGACCGTATCCGAGTTAATATTCCTGCAAGATCAAAAAGAAGTCATTTGAATATTATCCTTTCCCAAATGCAAAATATAATCGCGGGACCTGAAACTACTATTGCACCCGTTTTGCATAAAACAGCGGAAGCTATTAAAAAACGAGGCCTTATAATTCTCATATCTGATTTATTTGATGACCCAGATAAAGTTCTTTCAGGATTACAACACTTTCGATATAAAGGTCATGAGGTTATCGTTTTTCATGTATTAGATCCTCAAGAACTCACCTTAGATTTTACTCAACGTACTCGATTTCGAGATATGGAATCTGGGGAAGAGATTGTAACTGACCCTTGGCATATTCAGTCAGATTATCAAAAAAGTATGGAGCAGTTTTGTGATTATATTAAATCTAATTGCAGACAAAAAAATATTGACTACGTGCAGTTATCCACAGATTTACCATTGGATATGGCATTATCAGAATATTTAATTAAACGAAAGCGAATTGGTTGAATTTATAAACTAAAGTACATTGAACTAAAAGAAGGCGGAACAGAATTGTTCCGTTTTTAATTTAATTCAACTCCTGCAGATTTAGCGATTTTTCTAATAGATGGAATGAAAATATCATCCATTTGATCCATTGCTGACTTCATCTCAGATATCGCATGTTTTGTATCTAAATTCTTATCTTTTTCAAGGTCACTGGCTTCATAAAAAAAATCTTTTGCATTATTTGCATATTTACGTACTTCTCGGAAATCTGAATAAACTTGACTAATTAAGGCTTCAGGAGGAGAGTCCATTTCATTTAATCTATTGAAATTTTCTTTTGAACGAATTTGAATATCTTTTGCTAAACGCTGATATAATACCCCTACATTATAATATAAATTTGCATCATTAGGGTATTTATTCAAGAGTTCATTGGCATAATCGATAGCCCTTTGATTATCGCCCATATCAATATAGACAAATAGTAATTTCCTCATGATAGGTCCTGGATCATCTGAATACTCTATGGATTTAAGGTATAAATCTCTCGCTAAATCCAAATCATCGCGTTGTAACGAAACATCCGCTTTAAGCTCATACAACATTGAATTTGTATCATCTGCTTCGAGACCTCTATTTGCTGTGGCAACAGCTGCATCCATATCTTCATTTTTTAGATGAATGGCAGCTAAAGTAGAATAATTTTCTCCTTTTGAAGGATGGAGAAGGATAGCTATTTCTATTTTCTCTTTGGCGTTTTCAATTTTATCTTTTTGAATTAAATCTACTGCATTATTAAATATTTTTACCCATTCTTGATCTCTGAATGCTAATACACCCTCACCTATCGTTGTAATTGGTGTATCTCCTAACTTGAATGGGGTTTCTAATAATTGATCAATATTTCTTTCTTCAGCGACATCCAGCATTTCAGCCATTTTTGCATAATTTTTCTGTTTTAAATAAACTTCCGTTGCGAGAAAATATGGAGCCCTTCCATCATTCACCGGATCACATTCGGGTGATTCTAATGCTTTAAGCCCCCATTCTTCGGCTCTTTTCAAATTTTTCTCACTCCGGGCTGCAGTTGTAGCCGAACGATACTCCATACACGTTGAGGCACATCCAGTTAAAAGTAATAAAGTATAGATTGATAATAAAATTGATAGTTTTCTCATGATAATAAAATATAATAAAAAAGGCGTCTAAACCGACGCCTTTTAAATTGATAAGATAATTTTTAGTTTATCTCAATCCCTTAACTGGTTTCCTTATTTTACGTCTCCTCTTGTGAGAACGCTTCCGATCAAGCTTAATATCACCCTTATCAGAAACATCTTTCACCCAATAATGGTTGCTTTTAGATTGGGTTTTAACTCCCTCACTCCTGAGATTATTCTTCCCAGTACGGGCAAAAATAAGTCCACCAACTACAAGTGTTACTATTATAACCTTCTTCATTATCTTCATATTAAAGTCTCCCTCTTAACCTGAATATAAAACGACTTATACTTACAAAACAATGATTTATGTCACAATTTTGTAACAACCTGTAACATCATGTTAAAACGGTAGCTCCTCTTCTCCGACTGGTTCTGATACTTTTTCTGCCGTATTCTTTACCTCACCGTTTTCTTTCTTCTCTGCTGTTTTCCACTCAAGAGGTGTAATAACATTAGAAACTATTTCCGTTTTCCAATGTTGAACATCATTTTTATCCTTGTAAGTACGTGTCTGTAATTTACCTTCTATATAGATCAATTGACCTTTTTGAAGATATTCAGTGGTAAAATCAGCTAGTTTATTCCATGCTACAATATTATGCCATTCTGTATGTTCTTTTTTCTCTTTATCACTATCTATCCATGATTCATTAGTTGCAAGAGAAAATGTGGCAGTGGAAGTCCCTGAAGGAGTATACCTGCCCTCTGGCTTATTCCCAATATGACCAACTAGAATTACCTTATTTACACTCGATTTTTGCATTATTCAACCCTCCGATTAAGACGTTATTTTTGTTAATTAGTACAGCATAATTTAGAATTTATCATTAATAATTCCTATAATTATATTTTCGGAAGGTGTAATATAAAAAGTGACCCCTCTTCGGGCTCACTTGATATGGAAAGTCTCCCTTTATGAGATTCTATTATTTTTTTACAAATTGTTAAACCAAGCCCAAATCCTTTAGTTGAAACGGTTTGGTTCGCCTGAAAGAATGGCTGGGTTATTTTATTAATATCAGCCTTAGAAATACCTATGCCTGAATCTTTCACTTGAAATTCTATACCATCGTTTTTTACAATTGTTAATTTTATATCTGCATTGTCTTGTGGCTTGCTGTATTTAAAAGCATTATCCAATAAATTGCGTAGTGCCAAGCTAAATTTTGTTTCATCTATATAAACTTGTTTATCAGGAATATTATTATCAATTTTCACTCTATCACGGTTAGTGGGAAACATATCCATCACTTTACCTATAATATCCTGCGTACTGAATTTTTGTAAATCTAATTTGGAATAGGGCAATGAAAGTCGATCTGAAAATAACAGGTTGCCTATCATTCCTTCTAAAAATTCCACTTCTTCTTTTAACTTAGTTAGATTTTTATGCTCTGGCATCATTGCTATTAACAACTGCATCCTTGCCAAGGGGGACCGCAATTCATGACTTACTTCCAGTAAAAGCTGGTGTTTGTTTTCAAGGAGAATATTAATATCCATAATTAACTGATTCATCGAATATGATAGGTCTGCAAGTTCGTCTTCCCCTATTATTTCAATTTTTGATTT
>CAJWYZ010000011.1 GCA_913049525.1 uncultured Fidelibacterota bacterium
TGATCATACAGTTGAACATCTATGCTTTGATTTTTAATTTCAATTAAGGAATCTGAGATAGTCGGAGTGGTATTTATGGCATTGGTAATTGTTGATAATTTAGTGGAATCGAACACAGCATCTTCGTCCCATATTTCATTTAAGGATATGAGCTGAATTTGTATTGAATCCTTCTGAATAAGAAAATTTGTATCTTCATCAGCCAGTTTTGTAATTGAAGATAGTGAAATATTTACCTTAGAAATACTATCTGCACTGCATACTTCATGAGAATCTAAAACCTCTGGTAATAAACGAATCAATGTTGAAACCGTCTCTCCATTCGATAAAATTCCAGAATACAATCTCGGACTCATACCCGTATGGAGAGACCCCTGAACAGTTTCTGAGGTTTCATCATTTATTTGAAAACTTTTCTTTTGGTATTCATAACCGCCGGCAGGATTATATACTATAGGATCAGACTGACAACTCAAAAAAAGGATTAATCCTCCTAAAAGCAGAAAATTAATCTTTCTGCTATAGAAAGGAGGGATAAATATTTTCATTTTAATTTCTTACAGGCTGATTCGATGGTGTTAGCAGTTTCTTTCCAGACTTCACGATTTGATTTTTTAGGAATATCTATGATCATGGAATTATTAGATTCAAATGCATCAAATAATTTTTTTTGTTTCATCATCTTATCCATTAATTTGGATGATTCGTAATTCATTGCAATGGTTAAATCGGCATTTTCAATTGCACAGATATGGTTATCGATTAATTTTCCAGATTCTCCGGGAGTCAGACCTAGCATGTCATAGGTTTTTTTTGAATATTTTCTGTAATCATTAACAGAGTGAATGATATAAACTGACTTCATATTTGAATAAAATTCTTCCTGTTTATATTGTTCCCGCAATAAAATTGGAAGAAAAGATGTTTGCCAGTCATTGCAAATAAATACATCTGGCGCCCAAAATAATGAGGTTAATGTATCTATGGCCGACAAAGCAAAAAATGCAAATCTTTCATCTATATCACTAAAAATTCTACCATTTCTAGCTTTATAAATCAAATCGGGTAAAGACTTGTACAATGGATTATTCTCCATAAAATAAACCTGTACACGAGTCTCCGGAATAAAACAGGATTTCATATTAATGATATGCTTTTCCTCATTAAACATAACCGGAATATCCTTGAGCCTAATAACTTCTCTCAGAATATATTTCCGCTCACTCACATACCCATATTTCGGTTGAGAAACACGGATATCTACATCCTCTTTATCATGTAGTTTACTTGTTATTTTTCTGGAGAATGTTGCCAGTTCATATGTTTCTGAAAATGGCGCAACTTCAGCTGATAAATAATATAATTTAAGTGGGGCCATGCAATTCCTTTTCTATAATATTATTAATATTTTTTGAGGGTTTCTTGACTTCTTTTATAATATTCGCTATTTGGGTAAAACTCGAGTAAATTATTAAATTCTTTTTTAGCATTTTCAATCTGTCCAATATTTACGTAACATAATCCAAGTTTGAATTGAGCATCATCTCCTTTATTTGTTCCGGGAAACGTAAAAACTTTTTCAAATTCTTTTATGCTGCGATTATATTCTTTCAACGAATAATATACCTCACCAATCCAATATTGGCAATTATCAGCTAATTCATGATTACTATCTGATTGGATGAGAAATTTGAATCCATCCAAACTTAGATTCCATTCTCCGTTTTGATAGTTTGAAAGTGATTCGATGTACTTGGCCTGATATTCTTCATTTGTAATTTTAGGAATAACTCTGACTTTCTTACTCCCTGAAATTTCACTCACTTCTTTAAAGCTGGCTATTAGTGACGCAATTTCATTTTCAATCATCACTATATCATTTACTAATTCAAAGTATAGGCTATCTGTATAAAAAGTCCTATCCTCCAATATATGGATTTTATTCTGCATTTTAATGAGAGTATTTGCCATCTCTTTTTCAAAAGATCCGTCTTGAATTTGTTCTATTGCAGATTGAACCTCCCTTTCAAGATTTCTTCTAAATTCACGCACATTTTGATTATTATCATCATAAATATCCAGAACATTCGATTGATCATTAATCATATTTTGATAATTAACTAATTCCCTTTCAATGAAAGATATTTTTTTACCTTGTTCATTTATTATTGATTTGAGGGTTTCAACATCTGTATGATTCCCACTGTCAGCACTATCTAACGAATCGTTTGGACGAGTGCCCGAACATCCAATTAGCAACATTAAAATGACGGTATTTATAAATGTCCATTTATTACCTGAAAAGGCGACCATATTTGGATTCCTTGATTTTCTATATATTTTAATTAAACAAAAGGGGTTAAATTTACATTACTAAAAGTAATCATGCCAATTTCTAAAATGGTCCTAGATATGATGATTAACAATATTTGTTGATAGCGCTAATATTAACATGCAAGATAATAAAAATGACCCCCCATAACTGAGAAATGGTGCTGGTAAACCTGTAACCGGAAGCAAGCCCACTGTCATTCCCATATTTACTATCAGATGAATGAATAGAATACTGGCAAATCCAATTAGGGTCAAACTTGAGAATTTATTTGAAATTATTCCTGCATAAACAATCATCCAATATAGCATTGTAAAAAAAACTCCTAAAATCACTGCAATACCTAATAAGCCCATTTCCTCCCCTATTACTGAGACTATAAAATCTGTATCCCTAACTGGCAAATACCGAAGCTGGGTTTGGGTGCCCTTGCCGATTCCTTTTCCCCAAATTCCTCCGGACCCAATTGCAATTATGGATTGAATAACCTGATACCCTGCTCCATGTGGATCGCGCATTGGATTGAGTAATGTTAAAATGCGTTCTTTCTGATGTGAGTATAAAAAATTATTCCAAATAAAAGGAGATAGTATTCCGCAACCAATATTTGTAATAAATTGGGGTACCCCCATTGTTATTTTTGGCTGATTAAAATAAATTACCATTACCAATACACCCATCCAAATTGAAAAAATATAAATATTAAAAGCTGAAATAATACTTATGATTGGCGCAATTACAGAAAAAAGGTAATATGACCTTATACCAGACCAGTATAACATTGGTAATGCAATAAATCCATATACTATTGCAGTTCCAAAATCTGGCTGTTTAAAAACTATTAATGCAGGCACTAAAGCCATAAACAGTATCAATAATAATAATTTGATTTCATTCATATTGCCTTTTTGATCAGCAAGAACTCTGGCAATAACAAATACCAATAATAATTTTCCAACTTCAGAAGGCTGAAAAGAAAATGGACCAACTATCACCCACCTTTGGGATCCTCCTATCACTGGCATGATATAGGTGATTGCAATAAAAATAATTAGAATACCATAGAAGTGAAAAGCATACTCTTGAAAATATTGAATACGTATCCATTGCGCCAAAACAAAAACAAAACTTCCAAGCCCAAACCAGACAATCTGTTTTGTAAATGTGGATGAAAAAAAAGATGAATTTACGCTGGTATACTTAAGCGTAATCAAACTGATACACATAAGAATTAATACAGGAAATAATATCCCCCAACGGAAAACTATTTTATCTGGAACCTGGAATATTTTACTAAGAATATTATTATAAACTAATGTTTTTCTGAGCATATTTAAAAATTTTATGTGAAATAATTGCAGCTTCAACCGATCCCTTACCACCATGTTCTACCAAGACTGCTAAAGATAAAATTGGAATATTATCCTTTACCAAATAACCTGCAAACCAAGAATGGTCTTCACCATGAGGATTCTGTGCGGTACCTGTTTTACCATGCACTTCACTTCCAATTACTTTTGCAGCTTTACCGGTTCCTTCTTTATGATTTACAACATCCCAAGTTGATTGTTGTAAAAAATCCCAAGTAAGAGGTTTTAGAGATACCGAAATTTTTTCAGCCGGACTATCTAACAATAAATGGGGTGTTTTAGTATTTCCTCTTGTTGCAATTATATTCATCATTTGGGCTACCTGAACAGGAGTCACCAATACATCACCTTGACCTATAACAAATGTGAGTAAATTCCCTGTAGCCCAGCCCCATTTTCCATATTTTCTATTCATATAGGATCTTCCGGGTACTAAACCTCTTTTTTCACCCAAAAGGTCAATTCCTGAGGAAACCCCAAACTTAAATTTTTCTGCCATCCCTGTCCAATTTTTATAGGACAGTTTTTGAATCAATTGATAAAAATATATATTACATGATTGATAAATGGCTTCATCCATATTGACAGTGCCATGACCAGCATCATTCCAACAATGGAAATCTCTATCACCCAGAGTATATACTCCATTACAGTTAACTGTCCAATTTTTATCAACAACCCCATCTTCCTTTGCAAGTGCCGCTGCCAATAGTTTAAAGGTGCTTCCTGGGGGATAAAGCCCCTGAATTCCCCTATTAATGAGAGGTTTCTCAGGGTCTGAGTTCCATCCTTCCCAGAGCTCAATGGGAACGGGACCTGCAAAAGAATTCAGGTCATAATCCGGAGCTGATACGAAAGCTAATACCTCTCCAGATGTTGGCATCATGCAAATTGCAGCACCTTTTTTACCGGAAAACAAATCTTCAATAAGTGATTGAAGTTTACTATCAATTGATAGATGTAATGCTTTTCCCGGGACTGGTTGCTGGCCGGGATTATCCTGATAAACACCATGATCAATTCCATAAATATCCACCAGACGGAATTCTGTACCATCGTTTCCACGGAGAATTGATTCATAAATTCGTTCGATTCCACTAAACCCAAAAACATCTCCTAACTTATATTCTAATCCTTGATTGGGTATGGAAGCTGTCATATCCATTACCACTCTTAAATATCCCAAAACATGAGTAAGCTTTGCTTTATCTGGGTAAGTTCTTGCTGGAAATTCAGAAAAAATTGTCCCAGGAAGAGATAATTTGTTTTCTTCAAGATGGGAACGTGTTTCAAAATCAATATGCCGCTTTATGGGGACAGGACGGAATCGATGAAATGATTCTTTACCTCTTGTAATTTTTTCCTGCAACTCACTTGATGATACGCCTGTTTGTTTGGAAACCATCTGGTAATCAAATTGGCTGGTTACATCAAAGGGGATTACTGCTAAATCATATATTTGCCGGTTATCAACAATGGGGATACCATTTCTATCATAAATAATACCACGGGGGGCATGAATTGAAATTTTTCTAACACTGTTATTACCTGCCTTCTCCTCATATTTTGAATGCTGATATATTTGAAGATGATAAAATCGGAAAAATAATATAGTGAAAATTCCTGCTAATACTAATTGCACTTTTTTAAATTTTGGCATGAAGATTACTTCTTATTTTAATGTGATTTCATTATTAAAAAAGGACTTGTCAATCACAAATAAAATGGCAAAACTCACAAGAGAATGAATTAAAACTACTTGAATATAAATAGATGAAGAAATTGGGACTCCACTGAATTTTATAAAATAATAAATGAGAAAATGAAGGTTATACAATAGAAAAATAAAAAACATCCTTATATTCCCAGACCATACATTCCGATACAGGGCTAACGTTCCTAACCCAAACCCAATTGCGGATTTTGTAAATGCCATTGCTCCCATTAATTCAACCTGGGTAATGAAATCTTGTGAAATGCCTATGAAAAAGCCAAGGATAATAACATAGAATCTACCGTAATAAAATCCAATATAAGTGAGGAAAATAATGAGAATGTCAGGAACGATTACCAGATTGTAAAAATTGAAAGCAGGAATAAATATCTGTATACACATGACAATTATTGTCAGAATAATTATCTGAATAGCAATTTTGTTATTCATAAAATTACAAAAACATAATCTAAATTTTCAAGGGATCCAACGAGTTCAACAACAATATGCTGGAAAGGATTATTTTCATCTCGCTTTATTGAAACCACGCGAGCAACGGGAATATTGGGTGGATAAATTTCTGAAATACCAGATGTATACGCAATTTCACCTTCAGTTAATGGCATGCTCTTCCGTACCCCCTCTAATAACCCATATTTTCCATGAGTGGGAATAAAGAGACCCAAAGCACGGTCTTGGCCAATTCGAATGGATACCCTAAAATTTTTATCGGTAATGAGTTGAGTTAAGGCCGCATGGTCTCCCACTTGAATCGTTTTACCAAGCAAACCATTTTCGTCCATAACCGTTAGATTTTCAACAATACTATCTTTTGCACCAACATCAATGGTAATTGAATTTGTGGGAAGTCCAAAATTATGATTAACTACATTTGCTGTTATGAAATGAAGCGGTTGGTTTATGGTGAAATTTAACATTTCTTTTAGGCGAACATTTTCCTGATGATAACTTTCCAATTCAGAATTCATAAGAGTAAATTGAATGAGCTGTTCTTTAAGCAATTTATTTTTTTCCCGTATTATGAAAACTTCTTTATACCAAATAACCGGGTAAGCAATAGTATTTGCTAATTGAGAAAGTTGAAACTTTA
Organism: uncultured Fidelibacterota bacterium; assembly: GCA_913049525.1. GTDB lineage: Bacteria > Fidelibacterota > Marinisomatia > SCGC-AAA003-L08 > D37C17 > D37C17. Next base: position 6,528 of record CAJWYZ010000011.1, read on the forward strand.
ACTGACGTATTTGAGGGGAGGTTCGAGTAAAAAGAAGTGAAACTGAAAGGAATAATGTCAGTAAAAGAGTCAGAACATCTTTATTGATGAAAGGGACTCTGGGGCGCGGCATCAGGGTTGGATGAGAACATCTCTATATTTTTTCAGGTTTTCTAAAACAATCCCCGTTCCCTTAACCACTGACAACAGGGGGTCTTCAGACACATTCACCGGCAGATTTGTTTTGTTCCGAATATGTAAATCCAGGTCCTTAAGAAGCGCACCTCCACCAGTGAGAATAATTCCAAAATCAATAATATCTGAAGAATGCTCCGGAGGAGTTTTGTCTAATGCATTTTTAATAGCCGATGTAATCTGAAAAACTGTTTCCGCTAAAGCCTGGCGAATTTCATCCGAAGATACTTCCATTGTTTTTGGAATTCCCGTTATCAAATCCTGACCCTTAACCGCAATAATGGCACCACTACTTCGAACAGCAGAGCCAACGGTACATTTTATATTTTCAGCTGTTCGTTCACCAATTCCTAATTTATGCTGTTCTTTAAACCAATCAACAATTGCTTTGGTTTGCTCATCACCAGCAATTCTGATGGTCTCAATGGTGCCAATTCCATTTAATGAAATTACTGCAATTTCTGTAGTACCGCCACCCACATCAACAATCATATTCCCTACGGGCTTACTTACATCAATACCAATTCCAATCGCAGCAGCCATGGGTTCTTCAATTAAATAAACTTCACTGGCATTTGCATGTTCTGCCGATTCTTTAACTGAGCGCTGTTCCACATCAGTCACACCTGATGGAATACAAATTACAATGCGAGGCCGTGCTATTCTGCTTAGTTTTATTTTACGGATAAAACCAAGAATCATGGCATCCGTCATTTTATAATCTGCTACCACACCATCTTTCAAAGGTCGAACCGTTTCAATTCCACTATGAGTTCTGCCTACCATTTCTTTGGCTTCGTTTCCTACAGCCATTATTTCACCACTAACCACATTTCGGGCAACAATGGATGGCTCATTTAAAATGATGCCCTGTCCTTTGATCCAAATAAGCGTATTTGCTGTGCCCAAATCAATGGCGATATCACCCGTTACTATATTTTTAAAATTGCCTAACATAAATTTATCCTAATGAAGAAAATGCCTTATTTTTGTGAATACCATTGCCACTCCAAGTTCATTTGCCTTTTTAATTACTTCAGCGTCCTTAATGGATCCACCTGGCTGAACTACGGTAGAGATTCCAGCCCTTGCGGCTATTTCAATGCTGTCCGAAAATGGGAAAAAGGCATCTGATGCCATGGTAGCACCCTGTAAATTTAATCCAGCTTCAGCCACTTTTTGTATAGCAATTTTTACAGAATCAATTCTTGACATTTGTCCTGCACCAACCCCTAATAATTGATTGCTATTGGCAAAAACAATGGCATTAGATTTCACATTCCTAACCAACTTCCAACCCAGTTGCATGGCATTTATCTCTAATTCACTGGGTATTTTTTCCGTCACAATTTCAAGTTTCTCAAGTTCACCCTGTTGAGAATCTTTCTGTTGATATAAATACCCCCCAGCCACGGATTTAATAGAAAACTCATCTGTTAATCCCTTTTTCCCTACACTGATTACCCGAAGGTTTTTCTTCTTTTTAAGAATCTCTAACGCTTCATCCGAATATGAGGGTGCAATTATACATTCCAAAAATGGTTGGATTAATTCTTCAGCAGTTTCAACATTTACTTCACAATTAAAACCGACAATCCCGCCAAAGTAACTTACTGGATCTGTAGTAACAGCCCGAAGGTATGCTTCTTTGGAATTTCCTCCCAGTCCAAACCCACAAGGGTTGGCATGCTTAATAATTGCACAGGCTGTATTTGAAAATTCTTGGGGAATATTAAAAGCGGATTCCATATCGGCATAATTATTATAGGATAAAGTTTTCCCCTGATGCTGATGCCATGTTTCAGTTTGTCCTTCTGAAAGATAAAATGCAGCATCCTGATGAGGGTTTTCTCCATATCTGAGACTTGAAGATTTACTAAGATTTAAATTGACAATTTCAGGCAAACTCTTTTCATCTTTCATAAAATAATTGGAGATGGCAGATTCATAAGTTGCAGTCATGGCAAAAACTGTAGATGCTGATTTCTTCCGAAATTCAAGGGATATTTGGCCATTTGATTTTTCATATTCTTCTATAAATTCTGCGTAATTTTCTGGATCACATAAGGGGAGAACCGAGTGATAATTTTTGGCTGCAGCCCGCACCATTGATGGACCGCCAATATCTATGAATTCAATAGCCTTAGAAAAATCTAAATTCTTTTCTACCGCTTCCTGAACGAAGGGGTAAAAATTAACTACCACCAAGTCAATTTCCAAGCCACCTAAATCTGAAAGGTCTGTGAGATGACTAGTGTTCCCCCTATCAGCAAGAATGCCGCCAAAGATTTTTGGGTGCAGTGTTTTAACACGGCCATCCATTACCGAGCCACCACCGGTGATATCTCCAATTCCGGTTACCCTAATACCTGCATCTTCCAAGACATTCTTGGTGCCTCCGGTGGAAACTATTTCAATGTTTTGATCAGATAAAAACGTACCAAGGACAGCTATATTTGATTTATTCCAAACACTTAAAAGCGCTCGTTTAATTTTCATTATACTCCAATATTTTGGGTTTATTGTTTTCCATAATTATTTTATTTTCGCAAAAAGCTTTCACCACTTCTGGGAATAGCTCATGCTCTAATTTGAGGACTCTTGCAGCAAGAGATTCCGGAGTATCAGTTTCCATTACTTCAACTTTTTTCTGTAAAATTATGGGTCCATGATCATAAATCTCATCTACAAAATGGACAGTTGCTCCACTTTCCCTTTTTCCCGTATTAATTACAGCTTCGTGTACCCGCGTACCATAGAATCCTTTCCCACCAAATTCTGGTAATAACCCCGGATGGATATTCAAAATTCTGTATTCATACTGTTTAACAATATTTTGTGGTAGCATTTTCATAAATCCCGCAAGGCAAATTAAATCGATTTCAGCCTTTAAGCAGGTTTCAAGGAGGAACTCATCTCGGGTATGAGCATTTGGATATCGAGCAGCATTAATAATAAAAATTGGAATGGAATTTTCCTCTGCAAATTTTATGGCACCACAATTGGGATTATTGCTGAAAACCATAACAATTTTACCGAGAATGTTGCCTTGAATTATTTGGCGATGTATGGCTATAAAATTTGACCCTCCTCCCGAAACAAATACGGCAATTTTCTTCATTGATTTAATTCCGTTTCAATTTTCTTGAGGATAGTCTGCAATTTTTCATTATCTTTAAAAATATTAAATCCATCCGATTCAATAGTAATCACCTTTTGATCTTTACAATTGTTAATCCATTTATCATAAGAAATATTGAGGCTATGCAAATATTCAGGAGATATTTCTCTTTCAAAATCACGATCACGATTGTGTATCCGAGATAATAGTGTATCCGTGGAAGCTTTGATATAAATAATCAAATCTGGTTTTTTCAGAAACTGGGTCATGTTTTTAAATAAATTTTGATAAGTACTCCAATCCCTGTCTGTCATGTAATTCATTTTATGCAGGTTTTTTGCAAAAATTTCTACATCTTCATAAATAGTGCGATCCTGAATAACACCACCTTGAGAATTATTAATTTCTACCTGACCCGCAAATCGATGGTGTAAAAAATAAATCTGGAGATTAAAACTCCAGCGGTGCATGTCTCTATAAAAATCGTCCAGATAGGGATTATCTGCAACGGACTCATAGAACTCCTTCCAGCCAAAATGTTTGCCTACAATTTCTGTAAAGGTTGTTTTTCCAACCCCAATATTTCCGGCAATTCCTACAAAGGGGTTAGAAATCATTCCAGTCTTTTTCCCAATATTTCTCCATCTTCTAAACGGACTAATTTCACTGGTATTATTTGATTCACTTCATCCTCATTCCCTTTTATGGAAACAGGTACATAATTTTCAGAATGTCCGGAAAGGATCCCTTCTTCATAAGTTTCAAAAAGTACTTGCCTGATTTTACCAATATTTTTTTCATAAAACTGGCGTTTTTTCTTCATGGATAAACGGTGTAATATCTTACCTCTCTCTGCAATAGTCTGTTGAGAAATCTTGGGCTTAATTTTAACAGCATCTGTGTTATCTCGTTGGGAATACGAAAATACATGCAGATAGGATACATCCAATTGATTGAGTAATTCGGAAGTCTCCTGAAAATTATCCTCACTTTCTCCAGGAAATCCCACAATCACATCCACACCAATACAGGCATCCGGCATGATAGATTTTATTTTGTTAATTCTTCGTACAAACAAGTCAAAATTGTACCGTCGCCGCATAGCCTTTAATATTTGATCCGACCCCGATTGTAATGGAATATGAAAATGGGGTAAAAACTTTTCTGAATTTGCAGTAAAATAGATAATTTCATCGGTAAGAAGATTGGGTTCAATGGAAGAAATCCGGTATCTTTCTATGCCTTCCACTTTATCTAATTCCTGAATCAAATCAAAAAAACTCTCTTTATATTTTTTCCCAAAATCACCTACATTTACACCCGTTAACACAATTTCCTTAATTTCAGTTTCAGCAATTTCCCTAGCTTGAATAAGAGTATCTGCAATATTAGCGCTACGGCTTTTACCCCGTGCTAAGGGAATTGTGCAGAAACTACAAGTATAATCACAGCCATCCTGTACTTTAAGAAATGAACGAGTTCGCTCTCCCATAGAATAGGAAGGATTAAATTTTACTACGGAATCAATTTCAGAACTTAAAATGATAGTCTGCCCTCTAAGTTCATTAGACTCAATTTTTTCAAATAGGTTGAATTTATACTCGGCACCTGCCACAATACTTACGCCAGGCATATCTGCAATTTCTTCAGGGTTCAACTGTGCATAACACCCAATAACAGCGACTTTTGCCTGGGGAGAATTTCGCAGGGCTCGACGAACCGCTTTTCTGGCTTTTTTATTGGCATTTTCGGTAACGGAGCAGGTATTAATTACATAAATGTCCGCAGGATTATCTATCCCCACCTGGGCATACCCATGGGAGGAAAAATCCCGGACAAGGGTAGAGGTTTCTGCAAAATTAAGTTTACAGCCAAGTGTTTGAAATGCTACTTTTTTATAAGGAGACCCCAAATGTTAATTGCAATGCTAATTGGTGAAAAGTTATAATGAAAATTTTAGTGATATCTGAAGTGTTAAATTTAGAGAATTTACTGGACACTTGAAATTAGAAATTTGTGAATTAGGGTCTAATTAGCTCTTAAGTCCCACAATTGGCAAGGGAATAACCGTTAAATTCCAGGCGATTCTTCCTCATCCATAATTTTTTCAATCTTAGATTGAGGTTTAAGAATAACTCCTCCTCCAGAACTACCATCAATGCGAATATGTAAGGGATCTTCAAGTTGAATCCATCGAATGAATTTTGTGGCTTGTTTAACAGGTTGGTTTTTAAGCCAATCTAAATCTAGATCACCTCCCTTATCTATATGTTGAAGAGTAAAGTAGCCAATTCTTAAGCTAGTTACATTTTGAAAAAAGTGGCTTCCGAATGAAGGTTCCGGATTGAACTCCTCAATGCCCAATTCTACAATTACTTTGGCATGTGATATCTGCTTCCAATTTACGGGGATTCCTAACCACGGGTCTGCAGTCCCCCACCTTCCCGGACCGATAAGCAGATAGGGATTATCATTCCCCATTTGTCGATTTATCACATCAATTTCTTTGGCTATTATGCGGGTGAGTGAACGGTCGAATGTGTCAATATCCACGTAGATAATATTATAAACGTTGTCAAGAATTCCATCCCCCAAAACCATTTTACTGCTACAGAGTACATCCTTTTTTTCATTGTGTTGGAGATATTCAGTTTTTTGCAATCCTCCCACCACCATAGGTTTGATTTGAAGTAGATAAAATTCATCTTGAATATCAGGATGATTATTCATGTTGACAGCAAATTCAATTTCCACTGGACACCCCATTGCGGTTTGACATAATTCCAGAATATCCTGCAAAATGTCCGCCAACGGAAAAGCTTGAAACTTCAGTATTGGGGAAAAAGTGATAACCCGTTTTCCTTTTTTGTGTAAAGTATCACGGATGATACCATCTTCATCACAAATTACACTAGCCGTATATTTTAAGGTTCCGTGCAGTTCTGCATCTTCCAGATGTAACTGCTCAAGATTATTCTGGATTCCACCTCGAAGGGGATTATTTCCATTTTTAAGATTCAAAGCATAAAAGGTGTTTTGGCTATTGGTAATGGTAGATTTTAAGGAATAATATTGTGGTAATATATTTGGATATTTGGGAGAAAACCGCAGTGCCTGTCCTCCATCCACAATAGTTTTACCCAATCCAATCGCAGTAAAAGCAATGCCTTCTTCCCTCTGCATATATGAAACTGGATAATAGTTATAGCTTTGGGCAACACCACTAAAGGTTGGATAATAATATTCTTCATGTTTTTGCCCCACCATTTCCATTATAATGACAGCCATTTTTTCTTCTTCATGCCGATGAACAATGGTCTCCATTAATGTTTTAGGCTCTTGGAAAAAGGTGGATGCAAATACCCGCTTCACAGCTTCACAAACCTGACTTAGACGTTCTTTGTCACTTTCATGACAATTGGGAAGCATATAGGTTGCATACATTCCTGCGAGAGGCTGATACTGCGAATCTTCCAAAAGGCTTGATGACCGTACTGCTAAAGGAAAATGAATTTCTTTTAATAATTCTTTTAAGGTCTGTACCAGTTTTCTGGATAAACGCCCTTTTAAAAATACGTCTTCCAAATCTCTATTATCATCTAAAGACAAGGATGTTTCCCATAAATTATTTACATCCATAAACTCATCAAATTCATCAGTACCAATAACCACCACTTTCGGCACTCTGAAGGTTACTTCTGAATATTTTTCAGATAAATGGGTTTCTTTCCAAAAGAAATTTGCAAATGCGAGACCTCTTGCTTTACCACCAAGAGACCCAGATCGGATACGTAAAAAGTTTTCTCTCAATGACCTTTTCGAATGCTTAAACTCTGCTACTGAACCAACGCCTCGAGTTTTTTGAGACTTATTTATCATGTTCATGAGAGTTTCGCGCCTCTGTTTATGAGTGTTATATTCATTACTTTTTATTTTTCTAAATTGAGTCGCCAAATTAAATTCACCTCTTGCAGCTAACCAATTGGAAAAGTGATTTTGGGAAGCATGATAATTAAGTGATTCTTCGGGGATTGTTTCCAATATTTCAACCAACTCCTCTATATTCCCCGCTCGATTTATTTCATCTCCTTTTTGAGATTTAAAAACAAAATCTCCAAATCCTAAATTATTAATTAAAAATTCTCTTAAATTAGAAAAGAGGGTGGAGGACTTTTTATTTAAAACATGGGGAGTAATTGTATTAGCAAATTTAAGCGCTTCTTTTTCATTAGATTGAAGTAGGATCGGCATTGTTTTTTCAATGGACTGGACATACTTTGCAAATAGAATGCCAGCGTGATGATGCAATTTCCCTTCCTTTGGAAATCGAATATCAGAAATTATGCCCAGAATATTATTTTTATACAGTTTGAAATATTTTTCTGCGGTTTCATACGATTTAGCCAACAATATTTTAGGACGGCCCCGCATGTGGAGCAGCCTCTGAGTATCATTTAGACTTTTATCCATCAATTGTTTGGTATGAAATAATGTTTCTTTATAAATAACCGGCAAAATACTGGAATAATACCAAGGGGTATCCTCAATAAATAGTATAGCACGTACATTCCCTTTGCGCACATCCCGTTTGACATTTTTCATATCCTCAATACATTTTATAATAGCAGGGAATACGCTGGAGTCGCCTGTCCAGACAAATACATGATCAATTACATCATCAATATTATCTGGAAGCTGTTTTATTTCGGACTCATCAAATGCCAGCAAAATAATAGGCTTATTGCTGTATAGTTCCTTCACTTTTGTTCCAAAAGTGATAGGATCCATATCGGAAATCCGCAACATGACAATAATTAAATCAATGGGGCGTCGGGAAAGTAAATCCATGGCGTAAAAAGCAGTATTTGCCTGCCATACCCTGGGCGCATAACTTAAGTTCATCCCCAAATATTCATGGAGAATTTGTTCCGTTAATCTTCCGTCTTCCTCAAGGGTGTAGGCATCATAGGGGCTTGCAACCAACAAAATTTCATGAACCCTATGTAACATGAGATCCTGAAAATATCGATTTCTACCTATTTTATTTGTTGAAAATTTCATTATTCTAAATTACACTAAAATGGTGTATTTAATATATGGATTATGGATTGATTCTCTGCCCTAAAGGAAAAATTTCTTTAGTGACATCACCAAGCAATTATATCGTAAATTAAAATAGAAGAAATTCTACATGATCATATATATTTTTCATACATAACAAATGAAAGGTGAATAATAATGACTGAAATATTAAATGACATCAAAGTTTTTAAACCTAATTATAGAGACGCTGAAAAGGCTCATATCCCAAATATGACTGCTTATAAAAAAATATATGATAAATCTGTTAAAGACCCCGATGGCTTCTGGGCTGAGCAAGCCGAACGATTGGATTGGATTAAAAAATGGGACACCGTTTCAAATAACAATTTCACTGAAGCAAAAATTAAATGGTTTGAAGGGGGCAAGCTGAATGTATCTTATAACTGTTTAGACCGTCATATAGAAGCCGGATTTGGCAATCAAACTGCTCTCATTTGGGAAGGAAATGATTCCCATACAGATAAGGAATTGTCTTATTCTGAAATGCTCTCTGAAGTCTCAAAGTTTGCAAATGTATTAAAATCAAACGGTATAAAAAAGGGTGACAGAGTTTGTATTTATATGCAAATGATTCCTGAGTTAGCCATTGCTATGCTGGCTTGCACGCGAATTGGAGCCGTTCATTCTATTGTATTTGGCGCATTTTCTCCAGATGCTCTTAGGAACAGAATTAATGATTCATCCTGTAAGGTACTCATTACTCAAGACACCGGCATACGTGGCAAAAAACAAAATATCCCCATGAAATCTAATGCAGATATTGCACTCCAGAATACACCATCTATTGAAAATGTTTTTGTGGTGAAACGAACCGGAGAAGAAATTAGTATGCAGGATAAAAGAGATTTATGGTGGGACGATTGCATGGATCATGCAAACGATATCTGTCCACCGGTTGAGATGGATGCAGAGGATCCACTATTCATTCTCTACACTTCCGGATCAACAGGTAAACCAAAAGGGGTTCTGCATACCACGGGCGGATATTTAGTGTATGCTTCTTACACCCATGAAATGGTATTTGATTACCAGCCGGGGGATATATACTGGTGTACCGCAGACATTGGCTGGATAACCGGTCATTCCTACATTATTTACGGACCCTTGGCAAATCGTGCAACAACCCTCATGTTTGAAGGGGTTCCTAACTATCCTGATTTTGGACGATTTTGGGAAGTAGTGGAAAAACACAAGGTAAATATTTTCTACACAGCTCCCACTGCATTACGAGCATTAATGAGGGAAGGCAATGATTTTGTAGTAAAACATAACCGTTCATCAATTAAGGTATTGGGAACAGTTGGCGAACCTATTAAAGAACCTGAGTGGATGTGGTATCATGATATTGTAGGTGAGAGTCGCTGTCCCATCGTTGATACCTGGTGGCAGACTGAAACAGGGGGAATCCTAATCACACCTTTACCGGCTGCAACAGAAACGAAACCCGGATCAGCTACCTTCCCATTTTTTGGAGTAACACCTGTAATTCTTGATCCAGATGGTAACGAACTCCATGGAAATCCTTCCGAGGGATTATTAGCATTGAAAACATCCTGGCCCGGACAAATGCGAAGCATTTATGGCGATCATGATCGGTTTTATGAAACCTATTTTTCCATGTTTAAAGGTTACTATTTCACTGGCGATGGAGCTCGGCGGGATAAGGATGGCTATTACTGGATTACCGGACGGGTAGATGATGTGTTGAATGTTTCAGGGCATAGACTAGGCACTGCAGAAATCGAAGGGGCCATTGGCGCACATCCAAACGTTGCGGAAGCTGCTGTGGTGGGTTTCCCCCATGATATCAAAGGACAGGGAGTTTATGCCTTTGTGACTCTCATGGCAGGTGTCGAAGCTGGTGAGAATACTTTGACTGAAATTAAATTAAAGGTGAGAGAAATGATCGGACCCCATGCTTCCCCAGATAAAATTCAGTTTACCCCTGCATTACCAAAAACCCGGTCAGGGAAAATTATGCGGCGTATTTTAAGAAAAATTGCTGAAGGCAATACTAACAGTCTTGGTGATACATCAACATTGGCGGATCCAGGTGTTGTTGATAGTTTAGTAGAAGGGATGCTGTAATTTAAAAATATCCCCCCTTACTTTTTAATAAGATTACATGAAGAAATTTGCTTATTCTACTTCATGGATCTTTAGCATATTTGTAGTTCCACTCACTCCAGCAGATACACCGGCAGTAATAATAAATAAATCCCCTTTATTAACATATTTGAGTTTTTTAAGCAAACTTCCCGTATTTGAAATCATTTTTTCAGTTGTAGAATAGACCTCTACCAAAATGGGGGTAACTCCCCATATTAAGGATAACTGAGAGCATACTTGTTTGTTCGTGCATAAAGCAAAAATCCTGGCTTTGGGCCTATACCGGGCCATTTTCATTGCAGTTAAACCCGTTTCTGTCATAATAACAATGTTATTAATTGATAAGTCGTTGGATAAAATCATTGCAGCATGACAAATAGAACCACGAAAATCTTGTAGACGCCAGCTCTCTTTATATATATAGCGATTAAAATTTTGAGTGTCCAGATCTTTATCTATTGAGGTTGCAACTTCAGCCATCATCTTTACAGATTCGACTGCATACTCACCTACTGTTGTTTCACCAGAGAGCATCATTGCATC
>CAJWYZ010000012.1 GCA_913049525.1 uncultured Fidelibacterota bacterium
AAGAAGGATATACGTATGTTTCCGCTATACCTTTAAAATTCCCCCAATCTTTTTTCTTAGCTTTTATACTAACAATATATTTTGTTTCTGCGATAGGCTCATAAAAATTTTCTTCCCACTGTTTATATGTGGTTGGATCTCCATGACCTTTGTCTACTCTCAGTCTATACGTTGCAACTACATCATGTGCTGTAACATCTCTACCGTCAGACCACTTAGATCTTGGGTCAATTCTAAAAAAGTAAGTAAGAGAATCTTGACCTATACGCCAATGTGAAGCTAGTTCAGGTTCATATTTTGAGGTTTCATAATTAAATACCACAAGTTGTTGATATGCTAATGCTTCCATAATAGCAAGAAATTGAGATCTAGTTTCTTTTCCTATATTACGAAAGGTAGGAGGCATAACAGTTTCACCTACAAGAGTTATGGTGTCCCCTTTAATTGCGTCAGGACTTCCAATGCTCACAACATTATTATTAGTTTCCCAACCTAATTGTTCCGCATATACTTCAAATCCTGGACCACCATTCCATGCAGACTCATCTTCTTGACTAAATTGTGTGGTTGAAATATCTATGGTATCAAATTGTTTATATACTTTTTGATTATTATTTCCACAATTAATAATAAACAAAAAAGATAAAATAAAATAAATACTCTTATTAACTATAAAATGCATAATTACTCCACTAATTTATTTAATAAATATGTTTATCTATCCATGAGGTGTTTATAGACTGCAATAATTAGAATAGCAAGAATAAGTCCACCAATTAATCCCTCAAAAATCATGAGTGTTTTTCCAATGGGACCAATAGGTAGAATTTCTCCAAAACCAACCGTGGAAAATACCACTACTGAGAAATAGAAAAGATCTCCAAAAATATTCACCATTTCAGTAAAGCTCTGTGTGCCTTCAAACTTTAATAATTTATTGCCATAACTTACGCCTTCAATCCCATACAGAAAGGCACAGGAAACTATTGTTCCAATTACTGTATATATTATATTTCCTATTTTTTCACCATATCCAGTAGTGAGGTAGGCAATTTTTGAAGCAATTCTGAGGGGTGAAAATAGGGGTAATTGTTTACGTTTAGTAATCATCTCTCGAAGAAATACCTTACCTACATCTTCACCTAAAGTTTGGGACTGCAAATTAATTTTCAAGTTACGATACACATCCTCTGCTTCTTTATATTTTTCAATAGCTGTTTGTTTATCTCCAGCAGCATTTGCCTCTTCAGCTTCAATTTCATTAATAATTTTATGCTCTTCTCCCCAATCCACATTATTTAATTTAGCTCCCGAAAAATCCACACCCAGAAAATTGCAATATTTCATATTTGCAGCTTTTAAATTTGCACCTTCAAAACTGGCTTTAAATAAATTAGCCCCTTCTAAATTCACACCATATAAACTGGCACCTGAAAAGTCTGCACGGGTTAAATTGGCATTTGATAAATCGGCATTGACCAATTTTACATTTTTCATATCTGCGTATTGTAATTGAACACCAGATAAAGATACACCTTCCTTATGAAGGGATTCAATTTCCTGTTTGGTATTTTCATCTGGTTTGTAATCAGAATTTAAAAATTTATCTTTACTCATTAATATCTCCATTAATCAAATTAACCATTATTGAAACAACCTTTGAATATCATTTACCATTATAGTGATAAATAACAATAATAATAGTACTAGCCCTGTCTGTTGAATGCCCATTTTAACTTTTAAGGGAATGTCTCTGCGAATGATTCCCTCAATTAAGGCAATAACCACATGACCACCATCAAGCCCTGGGACAGGGAGAATATTTATAAATCCAAGGTTTATGCTGATAAAAGCCATTAACCCTAATAAAGCACCCCAACCAGCAGATGCAGTTTCCCCTGCTATTTTCGCAATCATAATAGGTCCTGCCATTTCTTTGATGGATACATTTCCCTTAAAAAGTGCCATTATACTTCGATAGGTTAAATTGAGGAAATGATAGGTTTGACGATATCCCACTGAAAATGATTCAAATAATCCTGCTTCACGATGATTCAGTATAGGCATAATACCAATCATTCCCCGTTCAACCAGTTCATCCCCAAGTAATTGAGAAGTAGACTTAGTTGTAATTCTAGCTGTAGTTATTTCACCATTTCGTATCCAACTGATTTCAATTTCTTCTTTTGGGTGACTATGGATTTCTTGGGTCATAGACTCCCAATCTGCAACTTGAATACCATTAACAGAAAGAATTTCATCACTTTCCTGTAAGCCTAATTTATCTGCAGGATATTCGGGGTATACCTTACCCACAATCGCCCGAGGGTCAGGATCATCAATTCCATTATGATACGTGAGATGTGCAAAAATGAGGATTGCTAAAAGGAAGTTCATGATAACCCCAGCTGACATTATCCATATCTTTTGGAACATATTCTTTGATTTAAATTCATCTGGAGCACCAGTGCATTCTGTATCTAGTGATTCATCAATTATTCCAGCAAGTTTTACATAACCGCCTAAGGGGAAAAGTCCAATACCATATTCAGTACCCTTATACATTTTTTTCAACCCAAGACCAAAAAAATTGAATCCCAAATAGAATTTTTCCACTCTTACGCCTACAGATTTTGCTGCCAGAAAATGACCCATCTCATGGAAAAATACAAGTACACCTATGACGAAAATGAACGAGAGAACTGTTAGAATCATAGAATAGTCCCCAATGTAATGGACAGTTTATGCATAGGTTGTAATTTGTTCCTGAATGAATTGAGATGTCCAACCACTTAATTCTGAAATGTCATCCAGATTAGGGTCGTTGATCCAATCATGTTGATTGATTGTATCTTCAATTAAAGTAGGAATTTGAGTAAATGGAATTAGTCCTTTTATAAAAGCTGCTACCACATTATCATTTGCTACATTTAAAACAATGGGGGAGGAGCCTCCTTTTTCCAATGCTTCATAGGCCAATCGAATACAGGGGAATTTATCCAAATCAGGTTTTTCGAAATGTAAAGTTCCCATTTTTTCCAAATCCAAACTTTCCCATTGTGCTGGAGAGTGATGAGGGTAGGTTATGGCATACTGAATTGGTATTTTCATATCCGGAACCCCCAATTGAGCTTTTACAGACCCATCAACAAATTCAACCATGGAATGAATAATTGATTCAGGATGTACAATAATATCAATCTGGTTGGATGTTACCCCAAAAAGCCAATAGGCTTCAATCACTTCCAATCCCTTATTCATCATGGTAGCTGAGTCAATGGTTATTTTATTTCCCATGTCCCAATTGGGATGTTGTAAGGCTTGTTCTAAAGTTATACTGCTAAAATTTTCTTTTGGTTTTGTGCGAAATGGACCACCAGATCCCGTGAGAATTAACCGTTTTATTTCACAATTATTTTCACCCTTGAGACATTGCCAAATTGCACTGTGTTCACTATCTACAGGAAATAAATTACAAGAATTTGTCTTTAATAAGTCATTAATAATTCCACCTGCCATAACCATTGATTCTTTATTGGACAGGGCAACATCAACACCACTTTTTACAGCTTCTACGGTAGGTTCCATTCCTGCAGCTCCCACCAATCCGTTCATCACCAACTCTACATCATTTCTTCCAGCTAATTCCAAAAGTGCTTTTCTTCCACAGGATATTGAAATATTGGTATTTTTCAAAATTGATTCCAATTCATCTTTCAATTCTTCTTGAACAATACAAACAGTATCCGGGTTATACTTTAATGCTTGCTCTGCTAATTGTGTTACATTTTGATTTGCAGTTAGGTATTTAATTTTATAGTCACCGGGGAATGTGTCTATTACCTGAAGGGTTTGTACACCAATGGATCCAGTGGATCCTAATATTCCTATAGATTTCATAAATTGATACTCATTAAAAGAAATGAGGAATAGTCAAATTTCGGAGTAAAAAAAGCAATTGCTCCGGGTTGTAAATATAGATCTCTAAATACTTTAATTTTGGTTGAAACCAATACAGTATTTCTTTCCCACTGTTGAGTGAAGAGTCTATTCCAACAAACATTTAAATTGAAACTTCCAATTTGTGCAGCCTCAGTAACTGAAAAGCTGAACCAGCGCACGCCTCCATTATCGCCAAATCGATATCTATGCATACCAACCTGGATCATATTAGTAGAGAATTTTAACAATTTCCAACTTGGAACATACCCAATCAAAACATGATAATAAAGGGAAAGGTCGTTTTCATAATTCCGAGGAGATAGAACACCTCCTAATAATAGGTTGTTAGTTGGCTGAATTTGTATACCACTCACCGGGTTTATACCATTTTCATCCTGTAATCCCCCCAGGTGAAGCATGGGTTTGGAACTGGGTGAAAGTTGAAATGGAATAATACTAGACTCCGCCGCAAAAGATGCATCAGAAACACAGAAAATAAATCGAAAGAAAATGCCTATGTAAAGGAATTTCATTAGTTCTTAAACCAATCCTCTATCGCTATTATTAATAAAATTTAAAATTTGGTTTACTTCAGGTATTTTGTCAAAATCATCCTTTAATTGAGATACTGCCTGACTCCGGTTCAGGTCTGATTGATAAATAAATTGATATGCTTTTTTAATTTGTTTTCTGGTATAGGGTAAAAAGTTGTTTCTCCGAAGCCCAATTGAATTTAAACCACTAAATTTTAAAGGTTCACCCATGGCTAAAATAAAGGGTGGAACATCCTGAACAACTCGATACCCGCCACCAATAAATGAATAATCTCCAATTTTACAGAATTGATGCACTGGTGTCATTCCACCGATAGTTACATGAGTGCCAATTTCAACATGTCCTCCAAGTTGAACTCCATTAGCTAAAATACTATGATCTCCAATTACGCAATCATGGGCAATATGCACATATGCCATAAGGAGACAATGATTCCCCACTTCACTTTTACCCAAGTCTTTTGTACCACGGTTTAGAGTGCAGAATTCACGTATGGTAGTTGAATCTCCAATAATAAATTCGGATTTTTCTCCACTAAATTTCAAATCTTGTGGAATTTCACCAATTACAGCGCCATTAAAAATTTTACAATCTTTTCCAATGGTTGTATATGATTTAATATGAGCATGAGCATCAATCCATGTATTGTCACCAATAGTTACATTCTTTTCAATAATTGCAAATGGGCCAACATAAACATTTTCTCCAAGTTTTGCAGAGGGATCAATTATTGCGGCGTTTGAAATAGTGTGGGTGATAGTTAGCTTCTCCTGTCAACCACTGAGGCCATCATTTCAGCTTCAGCAACAATTGTATCATTTACTTTTGCAGTACCACTGATCTTGCATGTCCCAAGCCTAAATTTATCTAAGGTAACCTCAAAATGCATCTGATCTCCAGGTATAACCGTTTTCTTAAATCGACTTTTATTGATTCCGGTAAAATACATCAATTTTGATTCAGGATTATCAATACTGTTTAAAACCAGAAATCCACCCGCCTGTGCCATAGCTTCTAAGATTAAAACTCCAGGGAAAATTGGCTGCCCGGGGAAATGCCCCTGAAAAAATGGTTCATTAATAGTTACATTTTTTATAGCATGAACTATTTTTCCAGGGTCAAGTGCTATTATTCTATCAATAAGTAAAAATGGATAGCGGTGGGGAAGAATTTTCATGAGCGACTCAATGTCGAACGTCATTTGTGGCCCTTCCTGCTGTTTTTTCCTCAGAGCTAATTTTTTGGAGTAGGTTTTTTTGATTTTTTTGACCAGTTCAACATTGGTTGCATGTCCACTTCTGGCTGCAATGACATGTCCTCTAATTGGAATCCCTAAGAGTGCAAAATCGCCGATGAGATCTACAACCTTATGCCGAACAGGTTCATTAGTAAACCGGAGTTCTGTTCCATTTAATATACCATTATCTCCTATGAAAAAATCATCTTCCAAATTAAATAATTTCTTTAGATTCTTTACTTCTTTTTCTTCAAATTCTTTATCAACAAAAACAACTGCATTATCCATGCTGCCGCCTTTGATAAGTCCCAAATTATTCAATGTGATAATTTCAGAAAATAGGCAATAAGTCCGAGAAGGTGCAAATTGTTCTACAAAATCCTCTTCCAAAGAATACATGGCTGTATATTGAGTGCCTAAGGATTTTACCTTGTAATCTGTCATAAAAGTAACCCGAAATTTATCAGATGGAAGAATATGAATATCAACTTCTCTCTCGGGGTCAGTATAGGTGATTGTTTTATCAATTATCAATTCATCTCGAAGAGCATCCTGAGTTTTAATGCCAGCTTTAAGTAACACATCTACAAATGGAATAGCAGAACCATCCATTACTGGTGGCTCTTTTTCGGTTAGCTCAATGAGGATATTATCAATCTGAAGTCCAAAGATTGCTGATAAAATATGTTCAACAGTATGGATACGAAAATTATCCAGACCGATTGTTGTTCCTCTGGAAATATCAATTACATGATCAATGTCGGCCATAATCTCAGGGCAGTTTTCCAAATCCAGACGTTTGAATCGTATTCCAAAATTTTCAGGAGCCGGTTTAAAGGTTGCAGTTGAATCAACCCCAGTATGGAGACCCACACCGCTAATGCTTATGTTTTTTTTCAGGGTAGTCTGTCTGGATTGTTGTTTATTTGATATCAATAGAATTATCCTCTGTAATGGGGAGTATTTTTTCCAATTTACGAATTCGGTTTAAAATATCCGGAAGTTGATTTATAATTACATCTTGGCGGAGTCTATTCTTATGGTGTCTTGCTGGTACTCCGGAAACAAAAGACCCCGGATCAAGGGACTGAAATACTGCAGACTTGGCTGCCACAGTAGAACCCTCTCCAATTTTTAAATGACCAATGATTCCCACTTGCCCAGCTACGGCAACATTATTTTCCAAGATGGAACTTCCAGCGATACCAACTTGACCAGCAATTGCACAATTTTCCCCAATTTGTACATTGTGGGCAATATGGATGAGATTATCCATCTTGGTACCCTCACCAATCACCGTATCTGATAATGTACCTCTATCAATACAGCAGTTCGGCCCGACCCAAACAGAGTCTTTTAATATAACACGTCCAATATGTGGTATTTTATGATATGTGTTATTATCTTTCACTAATCCAAAGCCATCAGTACCAATAACAGATCCAGAATCAATTATGCATTGTTTTCCAATAATTACATCATGATAAATACTCACATTTGGATGAATAACAGTTCCGCTTTGAATGGTAGTATTTTTCCCAATAAAGGTTCCAGCGTAGATTTGTACACCATCACCAATGGAAACATTTTCTTCAATGACTACGTGGGGACCAATATATACGTTAGCCCCAATTTCTGCTGTTGGCGATACTACTGCATTAGAATGAATTGTTTCAATCGGGATATCTTGAGGATGAAACAAATGAACAACCTTTATAAAACTAATTGCGGGGTTATCTACATGAATGAGCGTTTTATCTTTTCGATCCATTGAAAAACCTTTTCCAACCAGTACTGCATTCGCTTTTGATTGGTGAAAAAACTTTTCATATTTGTTGGCACCAATAAAGGATAAATGATCTGCATTGCTATCCTTCAAATCACAGACTCCTATAATTGGAAGGTCTGGATTTCCGTCAATTGTACCGTTAACCGTTTCTGCTATTTGAGAAATTGTAAACAATTTATTCGGTTACAGATCCGGTTGCTTTTGCAAGTTCATCCATTACATCTTCCGTAAGATTGTGAGAATCCAAGGCATATAATAATGCCCCTGACATAGCATCTAAAATAAAATCATACCCTCTTTCGCTACCTACTTTTTGAATGGCAGCATCAATTTTTGCCAATACAGGCTTGAGTAATTCATTTTGAATACGGTATATTTCTCCTTCGGGACCAAATTTATCTAATTGAAATTTCTGAACAGATTTTTCCTTATTGGCTATTTCATTTTCTTTTTCATTTCGACGAGTATCACTCATGAGAAGACGTTGTCTGTCATAATCCTGTTTGAGACTATCCAAACCGAAAACAAGTTCATTAAACTCAGACTCTAATCGTCTTTGTTCCTTTTCTAAATCAGCCTGCACCTGTCGAACTTCATCAAAATTGTTCATAATTTCGTTTGAGTCCACATATCCAATTTTAACATCGGCTAAAGCAAAACTTGCCAATGCTAAAGTGAGGATGGTATATTTTGTTATTTTCATTTTGTTATTATTCTCCTTATTAATAGTAATTATATTTAAAATGGCATTCCAAAAATGAGGTGATACTCCCATCCATGGGGTTCACTATTACCATTCATATTAATATCATAATCTGTTGCATCAAAGCCGTATCCAATATCATATCCCAGCATTCCCAACATAGGGATAAAAACTCTTACACCAACTCCGGCAGACCGTTTTAGGTCAAATGGGTCTGTAATATCAAGTTTGGACCAGACATTACCCATGTCAAAAAAAGACAATGCGTAAATCGTGGGATTTTCTGATAGGGATAGTCGAAATTCCAGGGAATATTTTAGCATGACATTCCCACCACTTGTGCTACCAAATGGACCAACGCGGTTTTCGGTGTAGCCTCGAAGCATTTCTCCATAAGGAATCCCCGTTCCACCCATGATAAATCGTGTACTTGGCGGTATAATGGATCGTTCTCCATCATCACCTTCAATTTTTTCTAACATCCCCATTTTAAAAATTTGGGAAATGGTAAATTTCTTATGAATGGGAGTAAACCAGCTAAAATCCAGCTCATGCTTGTGGTAATCCTGATTCCCTCCTAAAAATGAACCTGACAATGTACTGGTCCATATTGATCGTGATCCACTGGTGGGAAATTCAGGGTGATTTCGGCTATCACGGGTTATAACTTGTGTAAAAGAAACGCCAGAAGACGTGAAGGAATAAAAACCATCTTCTTCAGCAATACTAATATCATCTAGATTAAACCCTTGAGAAAAGTCAGCAGAATTATCTGCTATATATTTATTTTGCGACCCTCGAATCATCCATGAGCCCCGGAAGAAATAATCAGGCCATTTAAAGCGACGTCCCCAACGTAACGACCCGCCATGCTGATGAATATCAAATGGAAGATAATTTCCCTGCCCCTGCCCACGCTCAGTATAAAAATAGCTTCCGCCCACCAAATTTGGTGTGTCAAACAACCATGGTTCTGTGAAACTAATTGAAAAAGATTGGTAAGCTGCAGTGTTCTGAGACCCATAATTATTGGATGGATAATTAGAACTGGAATTTGAATTAGAGCCTGCATTTAATCCCCTCTGGTAATTAATGGAGAGCGTTTGACCTCTGCCTCTAAAATTCGGGAATTCAAACCCACCACCTCCAGTAAACCCATAGACACCGTTATAGCCCATTGAGAAATTTGCCTGCCCGGTGCTCTTTTCAAACACTTCCAACTGAATATCAATTTCATCTTCACTAACGGGGACTACATCAGGTATTACATTTTCAAAAAAGTTAAGCATGAAGATGTCACGATAACTATCCATGAGTTTTTTTCGGCTGAATAAATCTCCGGGATAGACGCGAAGTTCTCTCCGGATTACATTTTCGTGAGTTTTTTCATTGCCTTTTATATGAATTTTTCTCACATGGACAATTTGATTTTCAACCACATCAAAATGAATATCCAATGAGTCTTCCCCCACTGGTGTGTAAATGGGGTTTACTTGAAAGTAGAAATATCCTGCATCAGTGTAAAGAGGGCTTACCCGTTCTGACAATGCCATTTGGAAATTGTCATGAATATAGACATCACCTTTTTCAAAGCCGAGACGGGCAGAAAGCTCATGATCTTTATGGATATAATTTCCTTCCCAGGATAAATTTCTAATTTTATACTGAGGTCCTTCATATACATTGAATACTATTGCATAGCCCTTACCATTTTCAGAAAGTTGAATATTTTCGTCAATTATGTAAAAATCCCGATAACCCTTATTTTTATAGAAAGTAGACAGTAGGTCTTTATCACTTTGAAGTAGATCTTTTTTCCACGATCCTCTCCAGGGAGCATACCACTTTTTGGCCTTATTTTCTTTAAATATGCGCGCAAGTTTATTGTCTGAGAAAACATCATTACCCTCAAAAATTATTTTTTGGATTTTTGTTTTTTTACCTTCATTGATGATGAATTTCAAATTTTGACTAAATTCTTTTTCACCGGGACTATAAACCGTATCGATACTAACGGAATGATAATTTTTCTCAGCATAGAGCGATTTAATTTTTTCCATTGCTTCAAAAACAACGTATTCAGAAAGAATTTGTCCGGTGGTTAGCTCAAGCTCTTCATTCAGGGTACGTTTTGATTTTTTCTTATTTCCTTCATATTCAACTTCACCAAGGGTAGGATTTTCTTCAACTACTATTCGCAGATAAATTCCTTCATCGGTTTCATCATCAACCAAAATTTGAATATTCCAAAAGCGATTGAGATTCCAGAGTCGTTTAATTGCCTGCTGTATTTCAGGACCTTTAATACTCATCCCCTTATAAAGGCGAGCATTTCTCTGCACATCCTGTGCCGTTAGCCGCTGATTACCTTCTACGGAAATATCAACTATACGGATTTCCTCACTCTGTGAAAAAAGATTCGCAGAAAAGCTTACAATTAGAATAAAATTTAAAAATAGCTTCAAAAAATTTATTTTACAATTAACAATTGATAATTAGAGATCATCCATTATTCACCTTGAGTTGTTCCGATATTTTTCCATAGCGCCGTTCTCTATTTTGATAGTCAAAAATTGCTTTGATGAGTTCTTTCTTTCCAAAGGCAGGCCATGATGTTTGGGTAATATGAATTTCTGTGTAAGCTATCTGCCATAATAGAAAATTACTAATTCGGAATTCTCCCCCGGTTCTGATTAGTAGGTCAGGGTCTGGAATATCCTTTGTGTAGAGCATTTGAGAGAAGAGGGTTTCATTTATCTGTTCACTGTCAATTTCTCCAGCTACAATCTTTTCTGATAAAAATTTTACTGCAGATAGAATTTCTTTGCGGCTACCATAGCTTAAGGCAAGGTTCAAATTTAATCCCGTATTATGTTTGGTTTTTTGAATGGCATCTAATAGCTCATGCTGAACACTTATATCTAACTCGTCTATATCTCCAATAACGGTAAAACGTACATTATTTCTCATCAGGTCTTTTACTTCCTGACGGAGAGAACTTACCAATAATTTCATTAAGGCGCTAACTTCTGTAACAGGGCGATTCCAATTTTCAGACGAAAATGTATATAGCGTCAAAACACGTACATTCAATTCACCACAAATTTCTGTGATTTTACGTACGGTTCTAACGCCTTCTCTATGACCAGATATTCTCGGTAGTCCTTTGGCATTTGCCCAACGGCCATTTCCATCCATTATGATAGCAATATGCCGAGGTATATTATGGGTGTCGATTTCTATCTTTTGTTTCCTGTAAATTTAGGTTTGAATACAGCCCAATAAATTACCGGAATAATAAAGAAAAACCAACAACGGACTGTATTTTGGTAATTATTAAATATGCTGTTAAAATATGGGAAGTGAGGAATGTTCCGGTTGAAATTAAAAACTGCAGATTTTGGAATTTAGTTTTCTGCTAGCTCCACGATGTGATTTGCAATTTTCATATATTCAGCGGTGATAGGAGAATCCTTACAGTTTAGAACATAGGGGTTTCCGCTGTCGGCAGATTGAGCTATTTCCGGGCTTAAGTAAATTTGTCCTAAGAGAGGAACTCCCAGACGTCTACTTTCTTCTTCTCCTCCATTGCCTGGGAATATTCTGCTGGATTCATTGCAATGGGGACAGAGGAAGTGGGTCATATTTTCAATAACACCCATTACAGGCGTGTTCACCTTGCCGAACATATCGGCCCCTTTTTTCACATCTAATAAAGCTAATTCCTGGGGAGTGGTTACCATTACTGCACCAGTTAGAGCTAATTTTTGTACCAAAGTAAGCTGAATGTCTCCAGTTCCAGGGGGGAGGTCTAAAATGAGATAGTCCAATTTACCCCATTCTACATCTTCAAAAAATTGCTGGGTCATACGGGAAACCATAGGACCCCGCCATACAGCAGGTGCATCATCGGAGTTGATAAATCCAAATGACATGAGACGCATATTAAATTTCTCTAGGGGAATAAGCTTCTTTTCAGCAGTCATTTCTGGCTGCCCATGTAAATCCACCAACATGGGCAAGCTAGGACCGTAAATATCTAAGTCTAAAACACCCACTTTATAATTTTTGCTAAGAGCAGCAGCAATATTGATTGAAACGGTAGATTTACCGACGCCGCCCTTTCCACTGGCAATGGCTATAATATGTTTTACTCCCGGAATAGATTGTTGATTTACAGGGTTTTGCTGCCCTGCTGATTGTACCGGTTGATTCGGCGGTTTTTGAATGATAATATTTACATTGTTTTCACCCAAACTTTTAAATTTGTTTTTTATTTGGGATGACAGTTGATTCAAGAGGTCTGTGTTTTCAGAATTAATCTGAAGAGAAATATCAACGGTATTCTCATTAAGGGAAATATTTTTAACCATTCCGAAAGATACAATATCCCGGTTAAAGCCCGGATATTTAATTTCTTTCAGTATAGTCTGAATTTCTTCCTGCGTCATTTGGCTTGTTTTTTCCATATTATAGACGAACTAACGGCTGTTAAACTTTCAAACAGCCGTTAGTTTTAATTCTGATTAAAAGTTGTAGTTATCCATCGTAATCTCTACCGAACCAATCGTAGTTGATCTTAATGAAATGCTTCCATTCTTCAGGAACGGCATCTTCTTCAAAAATTGCTTCAACCGGACATTCTGGTTCGCAGGCACCGCAGTCAATACATTCTTCCGGATCAATATAGAGCATTTTATCTGTGGGATCGAATCCCGGTTCTTTTGCTTCAGCTCCTGCACCTTCTTTATCTTCAGGACCGTGAATGCAATCCACCGGACAAACTTCCACACAGGCGGTATCACAAGTTCCTACACATGGATCGGCAATAATATATGCCATGAATAAATCTCCCTTACTTAATTATGAAATAAATAGTTATTGAACTAGGGTTAAATTTACAGATCATTAAAAAATACGAGCAAATAATAATGTGCATCATTGCCATGTAATTTTAATTTAATTTTCCCATTCATGTCAGCATCAATAATTAAAAATAGAAATTTCGCATTTATGTGGTTTGGGCATTTAATTTCCCATGCTGGGGATGCAGTATTTATGATTGCCCTGCCCTGGCTCATGTTAGATATTACGGGATCTAAAAGTTTAACTTCTCTGGTTTCCATGAGCGCATATTTACCAGCGGTATTATTTGGTCTCTTTGCTGGTGTTGTGGTTGATCGGTATAACCGAAAATGGATTATGATTTATTCCGATACTCTCAGAGCCCTTCTGGTAGCGGTAATTCCCTTATCCCTTATTTATGGATTTATCTCACCCCTTTTAATTGGAACCATCACTTTTTCATTAGCCACATTTTCTGCATTTTTTTATCCTGCACGGGATAGTCTCATCCCTCATATTGTAACTGCTGAAGAACTCCCAGCAGCAAATTCTGCCATTTCTGTTTCAGGACAGATGTCCCACCTATTAGGCCCATTATTTGCCGGGATAGGGATTTCAATTTTTGGACTCAGGCATTTATTTACTGCAGATGCCATAAGCTTTCTTTTCTCTATATTGTTGATTAGTCTAATCGTAGGTCCCGCTAGAAAACTAACAATTGAGAAGCATCCACCAAAATGGCAGGGAATAGTGGAGGGATTAACATATGTTAATTCTCATAAAGGGCTGAGAATCCTCCTGATTCTCACCTTTGTAAATAACATATTTATTATGGGACCTGCAATTATTGGATTACCGGTCTTTGTTAGAGAAGTACTAACCTCTGACTTTGGAGTTCTTGCTAAATTAGAAGTTGCGATGGCAACCGGTATGATTGTGGGTTCATTTGTGTTTTGGAAGGCGGAGAAAAATATTAGTCCTATTTCTATTCTGTTATTCGGTATTGTAATGGACGGCATTACCTATACGTTATTATTTTTTGCAGACACTTCATTCATTGCAATGTTGGTTTTAATCATTCATGGAATTGGAATTCCCCTCATTACAGTATCACGAACAACAATTATCCAAGCGGTAGTGCCAGATGAGTATAGAGGTAGGTTGTTCTCGATGATTTATATGGCGGTGATGGGGACTACTGCGATTTCGGTTGGACTTACTGGATTTATTTTGGAATTTATTGGTGCTGATTCACTTTTTTTATTGATTGGCGTAGGTGCAGCATCAACCGTAATTATAGGATTTAACCCTGCCTTATGGGAAATGAACGTTAACAATAAATTTTTAGATAGAGGTTGAAAATAACCATGAATTAGATTGGTTCCCTCACTTGGACAAACGTAAACTTGAGACCTATCAACAGATCGTGATTAGGTGTTTTTATGTAAATTCGATGTATGTTGGGAATGGCTTTTTTAATTGTTATACCTTGTTTTAGTTATTTCAAAAGAGATTAAATCAGGAACCCTTATGTTTTTCCTGATAATCAGTATTTTTTTAAATTTTGTAAAATTGTGAGTCCTCAGGCCAACCCAACAATCACTGCATAAAAAAACTGCACATTAGTGCAATCCGTCTGTTTTAGCTAAATATATAATTAGGAATTAGACGATGAAAACTGATAAAGAAATGTTTATCAATGTTTCAGCCGGTGGTACTCGTATAGCAGTAACTGAGAACCAAAAATTGGTTGAGCTCCATATTGAACGAGCAGATTATGAGCGGATGGTGGGGAATATTTATAAGGGGAAAGTTCAAAATGTAATCCCCGGAATGCAGGCTGCATTTATAGATATTGGGTATGAATCCAATGCATTTTTACCATTCTCTGAAATTGGATCTCCGGAAAATCTAAGTAATCTTTCATTTGATGATGATGATGATGAAATTCCATCCAAAAATAAGAATACTACAAAACGAAACTTCAACCCTGAAAAAGATCTTTCCAAAGGGGATGATATATTGGTTCAGGTAATTAAAGAACCATTCAGCGGCAAAGGGCCTCGTGTTACTACTGAGGTTTCAATCCCGGGGAGCCTAATGGTTTTGGTACCTAACGGCAATTACATTGGTATTTCCAGAAAGATTTCAGATAAATACGAGAAACGTAGATTGCGCCGAACGGTTAAGGATTTTAAACCTGAAAACTTTGGTTTGATTGTAAGAACCATCGCTCAGGGGAAAGAGGTATCTATCCTCGAAGCTGATTTCAATCGAGTGTGGAGTAAGTGGAAAGAATTAGATCAGAAAATTAAAAAGAAGAAAGCTCCTGCTACTGTTTTTAGAGATTTCACCACCTCAGATCAGGTGATTAGAGATTTATTTACTCCTCAAGTTAAGCGATTAATTGTTGATGATAAGGCATTATATAAACGGTTTTCAACCTATATAAAAGATGTTAGTCCTGAACAACTGAAGAATCTGGAATTAATGAAGGGTAAGGGTACCATCTTTAATCAAGATAAAATTGAAGAACAAATTGAAAAATCCCTAAAGCGGAAAGTCTGGATGAAATCAGGGGCTCATATAGTCATTGAGCATACTGAGGCCATGGTGGTAATAGATGTTAACAGTGGTCGCTATATTGGGAAAAAAGACCATGAATCTAATTCATTAAAAATTAATTTAGAATCTGCTCGGGAAATAGCTCGGCAATTAAGACTGAGAGATATTGGTGGATTAATAGTAATTGATTTTATTGATCTTCAAGATAATGCAAACCGGAAAAAAGTTTATAATGAACTTCGCTCAACATTATTAAAAGACCGGGCAAAAGTATCTCTCACTGAATTTTCAAATTTTGGACTTTTGGAAATGACTCGACAAAGGATTGGGCTAAATCTTTTACATACAGTAAGCGTGGAATGTCCCACCTGTAATGGATTGGGAAGAATAGAATCTCACGAAACTACATTAACTAGACTTGAAAATTGGTTAAAACGGTTTAGAGTTAAGGCAAAAGATAAACGTCTTAGAATTACTTTAAATCCAGAAATGGTAGATTATATCAATGAAACTAAATCAAAAGTAATTTCAGGTTTTATGTGGGAAAATTGGATGTTAATTGAAATTCAAAAAGATCCACATTTGCCACCCCATAAATTTAACGTATATTCGAAAAAAAGAAGAGAAGATGTTACAGATGAAGTTTAACTTGCGGGTTCACCTAAATTCTAAATAAATTTCTCGGCTAAAAACTAGGACAAATAAAGATATGTATGCATTAATTGAATTCGCGGGTAAACAGTTTAAGGTAGAAGAAGGTAGTTCTATCAAAGTTCCATACGTAGATGGAAAAGTTGGAAGTAAGGTTAATTTTGAAAAAATCATCTACATGGACGATGGAAAAAATAAGACGGTTGGCACTCCAATTGTGGCTGGCGTTAAAATAGATGGAGAAATTGTTTCCCATGGACGGGAACGAAAAGTGGTGGTATTCAAATTTAAGCGTCGTAAAGGCTATCAGAAAAAAAATACCCATAGGCAGGAATACAGTATATTAAAGGTTGGGAAAGTGGGTAAGGCTAAAAAAGTTGCTAAAAAAGAATCGGCAAAGCCTGTAGAATCTAAACCCGCAACCAAAAATGAAGCTGCTCCAAAGAAAGCTGCTACAAAAAAACCAGCTGTAAAAAAAGCAGCACCAAAGAAGAAAGCTGCTACAAAAAAACCTGCTGCAAAAAAAACAGCACCAGCAAAACCAAAAGAAACAAAGGAATAAGAAATGGCACATAAA
The DNA here is from genome assembly GCA_913049525.1 of uncultured Fidelibacterota bacterium. Taxonomy (GTDB): domain Bacteria; phylum Fidelibacterota; class Marinisomatia; order SCGC-AAA003-L08; family D37C17; genus D37C17. Next base: position 16,865 of record CAJWYZ010000012.1, read on the forward strand.
AAAGGTGTAGGAAGTTCAAAAAATGGAAGAGATAGTCATTCCAAACGACTAGGTGCTAAGCGTGCTGATGGTCAATTTGTTAATTCTGGTTGTATATTAGTTCGTCAACGTGGAACAAAGATTCATCCTGGCGATAATGTAGGAAAGGGAGGAGATGATACGCTTTTTGCCATGGTTAACGGAGTTGTAAGATTTCAACGTAAGGGTCGAGATAAAAAACAAGTGAGTGTCATTCCTGAAGCCTAATTTTAATCCCCAAAATCCTTTAATTTATAATATGAAGCTCTCTCACTCAGGGAGCTTTTTTGATAGAATGATAATAAAAAAGTATATATTATTTTCAATATTTCTACAATTTGCCAGTGCATTTACTATTTCAGGGACTGTGAAAGATGCAGCAACAGGCGAACCCTTACCCTATACCAATATCATGGTGCTAAATACCGATTCTGGAACTGCCACCGATATCAATGGTTATTATATTATCCCTAAAATTCCTACAGGAGAATTTACCATTCAGTTTATGATGATAGGGTTTGCAACTTTAGGTGAAAAAATTAAAATTTCTAAT
>CAJWYZ010000013.1 GCA_913049525.1 uncultured Fidelibacterota bacterium
GGGATTTAATAGATTTCATTCCGAAATCGATTGGCACAGATATTGAGTCTTTATCATTCGCATTAAAAGACACATTATTCCTGGATAATATTTATCTGCGAACCTCATTGTCAAAATTTGATTTTACCATTGGCCGACAACCCTTATCTCTGGGTACGGGTTATGCATGGAATCCTCTTGATATTTTTAACTATAAGGATTTGATGGATCCCACCTACGAGCAGCCGGGAGTGAATGCTCTTCGAATAGAAATTCCAGTTGCTACTAATAGTGTTTTGGATATCATTCTTGAACCAGATTCAATATGGAATATGAGTAGTAAAATGATTCAGCTGAAATCACATCTGGGTAGTTTTGATTTTAGTTTGAATGGAGGGAGTCAATATCATGTAATTCCAGATGGAAATTCTCATTATATTAGTGATCATGTAATCCTTGGAGGTGGTTCATTTGTAGGAGAGTTCTGGGAATTTGGTTTGTGGGGAGAAACTTTTTGGTCATTAGATGCAGATATTAATTTTGGGGAAGTTGTATTCGGGATGGACCATACTTTTAATAATGGGTTTTATCTCATGACAGAATATTTTCATAATTCTCTGGGAGCAGAGAAAAATGAGGTAACATTTGATCATTATCTATATAGTTTCAGTGGAGAAACTCATAGCCTTATGCAGAATTATATCTTTGCAATGGGAATGTATAATATAACAGATTACATTTCAGCCAATCTTATTTCATTTGGGAATTTAGATGATGAAAGTTTTATACTTGCTCCTCAACTAAATTGGGATGCATTTGAAGATGTGACTGTAGGAGTGTGGGCCAGTCAATCCTTTGGTGAAAATGAGACTGAATTTGGTATTCAGGATTTAGCTATACGTTTTAGGATACGGGCATATTTTTAATGATACCTCGAAACATCCATTATGCGTAAAAAATTCTTAAATTTAATAGCCCGATGGTGCGTTATCCATACCTGGTGGATGACGGTAGCGATTCTGGTATTAACCCTCTTTTTTGGATATAGAGCCAGCACCCTGCAAATGCGTACGGGCTTTGACAGTCTTCTCCCAGGAGATAATCCCCGTACAGCCGAATTCAACCGCATTTTAGAGGAGTTCCAAAATGAGTCCAATATAATGCTACTAGCCAAGGGGACTGAGGATAGTCTAAAGTCTTATGCCCGTGGTGTGAAACCCTTATTGGAAGACTTTGATGAATGGGTAGCCAGTGTGCATATTCAAATTCCAGAAGATTTCTATCGACGCAATGCATTAAAGCTTCTTCCGCCAGATCAATTGGATAATTTTGGTAGTATGTTTTATGATCCCAATTTGGTGCCATTTTTACATAATCTAAATAATTCATTCGAAGGAGAATATCAAGGAAACGATGAAGCACTGACTTCACGAAAAGATGAATTGGATGCTGTCCGATTTTTGGATGGTTTGGAAATGTTTGTAGAAATACAATCTTCCGTAATGAAGGGGGTGTCTGATGGGGAAATAGGTCAAAAAGCTGTAGATGCCATTACCTTTGGAGAGACTTATATGCTGTCTCCAGATAAGGATATGATTTTAATTTTAATCGAACCTACTTTTAATATGATGATTGATCCTGCTGAGCTTCAAAGGTCAGTTAATGGAATCGAGAAAATAATTAAAGAAGCTAGCGTTCCTTATGGAATAACGGCGGGCCTAACAGGTTCAATGGTATTGGGAAGAGATGAGTATGAAGCCTTTACTTCCGATTCATGGACAGTTTCAATTTTAGCATTAATAGGCATTTTTATATTGTTTGTTATCTCTTTTAGAATGTGGGTGAGTCCGCTATTGGCAATCCTCACAGTCATAATGGGTGTGACCTGGGCAATGGGGTTTTCAAGTTTTTTGGTGGAATATCTAAGTATGATGACTGCCATGATGAGTGTCATTCTAATCGGTTTGGGTATTGATTTCAGTGTACATATAATTTCAGGATACACCGAAAAGCGGAATCAGGGATTGGATGTTCAAATATCAATACAGGAAACACTTTTACGTTTTGGCCCCGGAATCATTACTGGCGGTATTACAACCGGTTTGGCATTTCTTACATTGATGATTTCAGAAACTGTAGGCATGCAGGAAATGGGATTAATGGCAGGTGTGGGACTCATTTTTACCATGCTGGCTACCATTATTATTTTACCAACAATGTTGATTATCAGAGAGCGATTACTTAAAAACTTTAATAAAGCTCTGCCCCCCAAAGATGTATCCTATCCATTCTTAGGCAGGATCGCCGAGTTTACGGCAAAATATCGTTGGATTATGGGAATTTCCTTCCTGCTATTTACGGGTTTTCTTTTGAAACGGGCTGTAAATATGTCCGTTGATTATAATTATTTAAATATGGAGCCCGTTGGATTGGAAAGTATTAAGCTTCAGGAAGAACTGATAGAAGCATTTGACCTGTCCTCTGATTTTGTCATGTTTACCACGGATAATCTTGATGATGCCAGAGAACTCACCAGGCAAGCCCGGGAAATGGAAACTGCTGGGTGGGTGGAAAGTATTTCTGATTATCTCCCTGATTCAGATGGGTTAGAGAAACAGTATAGATTTCTAAAGGATCTCAGGCGGAATTTGGAAGACAGAGAGATCAGGAAACAAATGTCATCTCACGATATAAAAATGTATCGAAAAGAACTGGAACGATTAGAAGCAAATATTATTGAATTACAAGATTTGGCATTCTTAGGAGGGCAGGATAAAGTTTATAATAAGGCTGTAAAATTAGTGGGAGAAGCTGGCGATAGTTTGGCACGTGGGAATATTACCCAATTTATAAATGCGCTTGATACGGGATTAACCAAAATTGAACTCACCTATTTCCAACAGGAATTTTCCACTTCCTTTAAATCCACAATTATTGAGATGGCAAATACAGAACCTCTTACCTTAGATAATCTTCCAAGTGATATCAAAAACCGTTTCACAGGGAAGAGTGGTAATCTATTTATTATTAATGTTTATCCTGAAAAGAATATTTGGGAAGATGCCCGTTTTCTGTACCGTTTTACTGAGGAAGCAACTGAGTTGAGTGAAAAAGCAACGGGACTTCCACCAATCTTTGTAGAGCTAATGGATATTATGAGTAAGGATGGCAAGAAAGCTACCTATTTGGCGATCATAGCCGTATTTTTGGTATTGCTTCTGGATTTTCGCAGCTTGAAATATGCATTGGTTGGAATGGTTCCCCTCATTTTTGGTGCCATTTGGATGACTGGGATTATGGAAATTTCAGGTTTACAGTTTACCATGATGAATATCCTTGCTGTACCACTCATTATTGGCATAGGTATTGATGATGGAGTACATATTCTCCACCGTTGGAAAATGGAGAAGAATTTGGATATCGTCTATAGGTCAACTGGAAAGGCAATTCTACTCACATCACTTACAACCATGTTGGGCTTTGGTTCTCTATGGTTTGCTACGTACAGAGGGTTGGGGAGTATGGGAATTGCATTATTTATTGGTGTGGGCACCTGTTTTTTAGCGACTCTATTTATTATACCTGCCATATTGGGTATGCAAAATAGATAATAGTTCCATTCAGTTTTGAATTAGTATTAGTATTTTTAATCAACCTTTTTTATAATGAAATTTAGAGAAATAAAACAGCACCATATGCCAGCCATAATTTCTATTACGGTCTTATTTATTATGGATAGTCTGGCTTTTTATTGTGCCTATTTGGTCACAGAAAACATGGGGAGTGAATTTGTTGGCATTAAATATCCTTTTCGAGTATTTATATTTATAATCTTTCTCATATATATTTCCAAACGGTATAATCCCTCTCCCACAGTATCTCGATCTCATGAATCAAAAACCATTATTCAGTTAATTTATTTAATTGGTATTGTCTACATATGTTATAGAATATTCTCAAAATCAATCAGTATAGATAAAGCTCAATATGATTTAGTTTTTCTACATTCATTTATTTTTATAGATATTTTATTTCGATTATTAGTTCGCAGCACACAACGATATTTTTTAACCAAAGGATATGGAGGACGTGCAACAATTATTGTAGGCTCTGGTGAAGATGCATTTAACTTGGCGGATGAAATGAATAGAAATCTTTCTCTTGGTTTTGTATTACGGGGCTATTTTAATGAATATGAAAGTATACATATGAGTCGATATTGTAACTATCTTGGGACACCGATAGAAATAAAAACATATCTGGATAACCATAATATAAATGAGATGATTATTGTATTGGATAACCATGAACACGAAAAACTATTACAAATTATTGGCAAGTTTAACTTGTATGATATTTGTATAAAAATAATTCCAGACATGTATGAAGCCATTACCGGGCAGGTGCGTATTGAAACCATTCGAGGGTTACCTCTATTAAATATTAATCCTGATATTATTACTGAGTATCAACTTTTTATTAAACGATCCGGAGACATTTTTCTTGCAATTACAGCATTAATCCTATTTTTTCCATTTTATTTATTAATTGCACTTTTAGTTAGAATGAGTAGTTCAGGCACAATTTTATATAAGCAGGTACGTGTGGGCTTAAATGGAGAAACCTTTGTATTAATTAAATTTCGGACTATGTTTGATGATTCTGAAAGAACTACGGGGCCTATTTGGGCAGAAGAAAATGATGGCAGAATTACTCCCATTGGAAAAATCCTTCGAAAATATCATTTTGACGAAATACCCCAGTTATTAAATGTTTTATGGGGAAATATGAGTATCATAGGTCCCAGGCCTGAAAGACCAAAAATTATTGAAGAATTAGTGAGGGATATCCCCTATTATCCCCGTCGCTTAAAGGTTAAACCCGGTATTACCGGATGGGCTCAAATTATGGGTGTCTATGATAGGAGCGTAGACGATGTCCATAATAAGTTGAAGCATGATTTTTACTATATTGAAAATATGTCTATATTATTGGATTTAAAAATAATATTTATGACATTATGGGTAGTGTTAAGAGGTGGTGGGCATTAAATTTAATTTTATAATCAGCCATTTTTATTGGAAAGAATAGGATTGGATATTTGGAAGCATTTCCAAACCTAATTAAATTTGAGATCTATAAATATACTAAATTTCAGGAATTGAGATGTTATCACTAAAATATATTCGGGACAATATGGATTATGTGCAAAATTCTTTGACCCAAAAAAAATCGAATATTAACCTATCTAATTTATTAGAATATGATGATCAACGTAGAAATTGTTTAAAAGAGGTAGAAGAATTAAGAGCTGAAAGGAATAAAGTATCTGTTTCAATTGCTCAATTGAAAAAGGCTGGGAAAGATGCTCAAGATGATATATTGGCAATGCGTAATGTATCTGACAGGATAAAAGATATTGAGGTTGAACTTAAGAAAATTGAAGACAATATTGCTAAAGACATTTATTATGTACCCAATATTGTCCATTCTTCTGTACCAGTAGGGAAGAATGAAACATCTAATGTTGAAATTAAAAAATGGGGAGATGTACCTGACTTTTCGTTTACTCCCAAAGATCATTTAACTTTAGGTGAAGACCTTAAACTTTTTGATTTTAAGCGTGCTGTTAAAATGGCTGGGTCAGGATTTTCCCTTTATACAGGAATAGGATCAAAACTGGAACGTGCATTAATAAATTTCATGTTAGATTTTCATATTTCCGAACACAATTATACGGAATTGTTGCCACCTTTTCTTGCCCATGCAGATGCAATGCAGAATACAGGTCAATTACCAAAATTTAAAGATGATATGTATCAAATACCGGAAGATTCTCTATATTGTATTCCTACTGCAGAGGTGCCCGTTACCAACATTCATCAGGGAGAAATAATACCGGAATCAGATCTACCAAAAAAATATGCTGCATATAGTGCATGTTTTAGGCGTGAGGCTGGTAGCTATGGAAAAGATACAAGAGGTCTCATTCGTGTTCATCAATTCAATAAAGTAGAATTGGTAAAATTTGTTCATCCAGACAAATCTTATGAAGAGCTTGAATCATTATTAGAAAATGCTGAAGCAATTCTTCAAGCATTAGGGTTGCACTACCGAGTTCTTGAATTATGTTCTGGTGATCTTTCTTTTTCTGCAGCAAAATGCTATGACATAGAGGTCTGGTCTCCTGCAGAACAAAAATATCTTGAGGTTTCAAGTTGTAGTAATTTTGAAAACTTTCAGTCCAGAAGGGGAAATATTCGATATAGAAAAAATAGCACGGGAAAATCAGAACTTCTTCATACCTTAAATGGCTCTGGCGTTGCAACACCTCGATTAATGGTAGCATTATTAGAAACGTACCAGCAGGAGGATGGAACAATTAAATTGCCTACTGCATTACATTCTTTTATGAATATGGACACAATATCAATCCCATGAGAGTAATCTGGTTTCTTATTAATTTGGTAATGTCTATAAGTATATGCTCTATGCCAATTATTATTGCTGGTTTGTTTGATAAAGAAAAATATTACACAGGTAAATTGATTAAAATATGGGCGCGATGGGTTGTATGGTCAACTGGCATCCAATATGAAATAGATGGATTGGATAATTTAAATTTAGATAAGCAATATATATTTATGAGTAATCATGAAAGTGCCTTGGATATTGTATTAGGACTTGCTGCCATTCCTTTTAATATAGTATTCTTGGCAAAAAAAGAGTTATTTAGAGTTCCAATATTTGGATGGGCAATGAACTCTGCGGGAATGATTAAAATTGATAGACAGAATCCAGAAATTGCCAGAAGATCGGTATCTGAAGCTGTAGAGACACTTATACAGTCCTCATTTTCCACCCTCATTTACCCTGAAGGCACTCGATCAAATGGGGAAGAATTGCTTCCTTTTAAAAAGGGAGGATTCATATTGGCTATTCGGACTCAATTACCTGTGGTTCCTATTACCATTCTAGGTGCTGGCAATGTATTGCCAAAGGGTACACTCGCTATTAAGAAATCTCATATAAAAATTATTATAGATGCTCCTATAGAAACTCGAGGGATGGAATTAAAAAATAAGGAAATTCTAGTGCAAGACTGCAGAAATATTATCCATCAAAATCTCATTAAATCTAATCATGATCACAATGTAGATTATGGATTATATTCAACTTGAAATCATATTTCATATTCTAAATAATTATATTTCTGAGAAATTAGATTATTATGCAATTTAGGAAAAACAGAGAGAAGATCAGTTTTGGTCAAATTTGGGTTTATAACGAGGGTTAATTGAATTAAATAAACAATATTTTCCAATGATCTATGCTGATATGTCCATTAATTAAAATTTAACAATTGGAGTAATTATTAAGAATTTTACACTTATATTTATTCAAACGGTATTCATATTTAAGATGTTATTTGCCGCAGACAGCTTGCAAGCCGAAGCTGTGCATTTACCTTTACCTGATATTGCTGATAGTGGCATCATTGAAATAACCTTACCTCCAGAAATGAATTTAGATGTTGTACCTGAAGAGGATATATTTGATGCCCAAATGGCTGAAGCCAAAACTATTTATGCCGAAGCAATAATATCCGATCTTACGGGAGATACATTAGAAGCTGCTTATCAATTTGAGATGTTATTTGAATCGCTTTCACATATTGATGAGCTAAGTGCTCACGATGAATTTCAAACCCTAGAATTTAACCGATTACTCACTGCTGCAATTGATTATTACGAAGACGAAGCGGTAACAATGGATAAAGTTGAAACGGGGTTTTCCGTAGCGGTATTAAAGGATAAACTTGATGAATATATTTATGGACAAACACTTGAAGATTTAGAATATGTAGAAGAGCGAGTCGAAATTATTCCAGGCCATATCCCCATTACTTATAATCAGAAAGTGGCAAGTATCATCAAATTTTTTCAAAATGAAGGTAGGTCAAGTTTTCAGAAATGGCTCAATAGAATGTCTAGATACAAGCCCATAATTTTGCCAATATTAGAAGAAGAAGGGGTGCCGCCAGAATTGTTTTATTTAGCAATGATAGAAAGTGGTTTGAATCCAAAGGCTTATTCATATGCTCACGCATCCGGTGTGTGGCAATTCATATCTTCAACGGGAAAAGTTTATGGATTGAAGAAAAATTGGTGGGTAGATGAACGGCGTGATATAGAAAAGGCAACTCATGCAGCAGCTAGGTTCTTAAAGGATTTACACAAAGAATTTGATGATTGGTATTTGGCATTTGCAGCATATAATTGTGGTCCTTCAAGAGTGAAAAAAACAATCAAGAGGCAAGGAACAAACGACTACTGGAAACTCACTCGCCTCCCACCACAGACACGGAATTATGTTGCTAATATTATGGCTGCAATTTTTATTTCTAATAATCCTGCTAAATACGGTTTTTCTTTAGTTAAAGAGAAAAAAATGGAATGGAATATTGTTGAAATTGATAAGGCGGTAAGTTTACAAGTTATTAGTGAATGTGCAAAATTGGATCCAATTATCCTCCAAAATTATAATCCAGAATTGAAACAAGGCACTATTCCACCCATAGAAAAAGGAAAACCGTATGCATTTAAAATGCCAATTAATGCTTCACCAGCATTTGACTCTCTTTTTGCTGAAGTAGAAATTGAAAAATTTCAGGAAGTTCTTTTTTTAGAACATAAAGTAAAAAGGGGTGAAAGTTTATGGCTTATTGCTAGAAAATATGATGTAAGGATTAAAGATATTGTTGCTGTTAATAAATTGGCAAAAGCAAAATATATAAGGCCGGGGCAAAGATTGCAAATACCTGCCGAAGGTTATGATCTCTACCGAAAGTTAGCGCTAACAAATTCTACAGGGCCTAAGCAAGTATATCATACCGTACGTTCTGGGGACACGCTCAGTGAAATTGCAATGTCATATCGCACTTCAGTAGGTAAAATTAAAAAATGGAATGGGCTTAGATCTGATAGAATCTATCCTGGACAAAAATTAAAAATATGGACAAAAGCCTGATGAGTAAAAATCGAAATTATTCATACTGGATTATTGGATTAATTGTTTTTATAATAATTCTTTCAATTATTCCATGGGAGGATGTGATACCTTCGGGACCTAAGGTGGGTATTGTTGAAATTAATGCACCCATTACCAGTTCCAAAAAAGTAGTGGAAGATCTCAACTACTTTAACAGGAAATCTAATATTGTTGCTATCGTTGTTCGGTTGGAAACACCTGGAGGAGGTGTAGCTGCAAGTCAGGAGATTTATGAAAAAGTTAGAAAAATTTCACAAACCAGTCATAAACCAATCATTGCATCCATGGGGGGTGTGGCTGCATCAGGTGGTTATTATATTGCCTTAGGTGCAGATACAATAATGGCGAATCCCGGTACGGCAACAGGTTCTATTGGCGTTATTATGTCATATCCTATAGTAGGGGATTTGATTGATAAAATGGGAATCCAATACACAACCATTAAAAGTGGAATTCTTAAGGATTCGGGATCACCCTTTAAAGATATAACTAAGGAAGAAAGGGCATATTTTCAAGGATTAATCGATGATCTCCATAATCAGTTTTTATCTGTAGTAGCGAATGAAAGAAAACTCCCTCTTGATATTGCAGGTAATTTATCTAATGGTCAAGTTTATTCCGGAAAACAAGCCGTAGAAAATGGATTAATTGACATGTTAGGAACATTTGAAGATGCAGTACTTCTTGCTGCCCATAAATCTGGATCTAGTGAGAAACCTGAAATTGTTTATCCGCCCAAAAAGGAAAAGGGTTTGTTAGATATGCTTTTCGGGGATATATTGCCAAGCTCTACTATAGGGAATTTGTTTATGTTTCCAGTGCCAGAGTATAAATTACCATACAAGATAAAATGACAAAATCTGATATTATAAAAGAAGTTGCTGATGGAACTGGTCTCACAAAGGTTGAGATAGAAGCTGTATTAGATGGAGTAATCCTCAGTATATCAGAGGCCTTGAAACGGGGTGAGCGTGTGGATTTACGAGGTTTTGGCAGTTTCGTAATTAAACAAAGGGGTGCTAGGGATGCAAGAAATCCTGCCACTCGAGAAATTGTCAGATTAAAGGAGCGATTTATACCAGCTTTCAAAGTTTCAAAAATTTTAAAGAATGTTGTAAATAAATCATTATTAAGAGGGTTTTAAAATAAAGGGAAAAATATGCCTTGTGGAAAAAAACGTAAAAAGAAAAAGATGAATACTCATAAGCGAAAAAAACGTTTACGGGCAAATCGTCATAAGAAAAAGAAATAATTTAATTTTTAAATCATAAAACTTATGATGTAAAATTGAATTAATTATGCCGTCAATTTGAAGTTGAGTTGGCGGCATTTGCATTTTATGAATATAGCTGGTCATTCTATTCTTACCATTACGCAGGTTGCAAACCAGGTGAAGTATACTTTGGAAAAAAAATATACAAACCTTTGGATTCAGGGGGAGATAGCTTCAAGTAAGGCATATCCATCCGGTCATATCTATTTGACTCTAAAAGATGGACAAAGTGAACTGTCTGCTGTGATATTCTCACAGTATGCAAAACTGCTGAAACATAAACCTATAACGGGATTAAAAGTAACCGTTAATGGTGATCTATCCCTGTATTCAGCCAAAGGTCAGTTTCAATTACAGATAAGAAATTTGTATCCTACAGGTCAGGGTGATTTATGGTTGGCGTACGAGGCATTAAAAGCAAAGCTGGAATTAGAAGGATTATTCGCTCCGGAAAGTAAAAAGAAAATCCCTCGTTTTCCCAATCGAATTGGTATTATTACTAGTAGTGAGGGTGCAGTTCTGAGAGATATTATACAGGTATTAAATCGTCGAGCACCTCATGTATCTTGCCTTATTCATCCTGTCCCGGTTCAGGGAAAAAGTGCAGCTGGAAAAATATCGGAAGCCATTAAACTGATGAACCAGTATGGCAAAATGGATACCCTCATTGTAGGGAGAGGAGGGGGGTCCCTTGAAGACCTTTGGTGTTTTAATGATGAACAGGTTATCCGAGCTATTTATAATTCCAAAATTCCAATAATTTCCGCTATCGGACATGAAACGGACACTACGCTTTCTGATTATGCAGCAGATTATAGGGCTCCAACTCCATCTGTAGCTGCTGAAATTGCATCTGAAGATAGACAGGAAACTATACAATATTTAGATAGTATTTCAGAAAGATTTCAAATAGCATCTAAGCAGATAATTACAAATTATAAAGAAAAAATTGTCAGTCTTCAAAATAGGCATGGTTTTTTTAAACCTCGTTTACTTCTGGAACAATGGAATACAAAACTTAATGATATGGATTATCGTATTAAACAGAGTTATAATAGTATAATTAATTCTCAAAAAAAAATAGTGGACTCGCTGCAGGATAAAATATTATTATTGAATCCTAAAACTCAATTAAGAAGAGGATTTGCAATAGCAATGGATTCTAAAAACAATATCATTTTTTCACCTGATCAAGTTAAAATAAATGAGGATATGAAGATTCAGGTATCCAAAGGAATAATTATGACCAAAGTTAAGGAAGGGAAAATTAACAATGCCTAAAAAACAAAATTTTGAAGATACACTTTCAGAACTTCAATCCATTGTTCAAAAATTGGAATCTGATTCACTATCTCTTGATAAAATGGTTCATTTTTTTGAAGATGGAATGAAATTAATGAAAATATGTCGAGCTCAGTTAGATGAAGTTGAAAATCGTATTTCTACTCTGGTAAAAGAAAATGATGAGTTGAGTGAAAAACCGGGAATTGAACAATCATGATTATTGGATGCACAGGGAATTATCGTAAAGAGGAATTTTATGCTATTCTTCAAAAAGTTTATTCCATTTTGAAAGATGAAAATGTGGAATTTCTCATATCATCAGATTTAGAAAAAAATACAGAGTTTGAAATTCCTAACGAGTATATTATTATGGAATTTTTGCAATTGGTTGAAAAATGTGATGTATTATTTGCCATTGGAGGTGATGGTACAATACTTTCAACTGTACGAAGGCTTGAACAGAATATGAAACCCATAATGGGTATCCATATAGGTGGGTTGGGATTTTTGAGTGAATGTACAGAAAAAAATTTAAAAGAAAGTATAAATAGTATTTTAAACAATGAATACCTTATATCTCAACGAATGTTATTAGAGGTTCAAGTGTCACCGCCCAATGATGCCATTCAAACATTGTGGGCACTTAATGATGTAGTTGTCGATCATGGTCCATCAGCTCGGCTGTTAAAGACAGAGGTTCAGGTTTCAAATCATTATCTTAATACCTTTGAGGGAGATGGAGTCATATTTTCCACACCCACCGGAAGTACAGCTTATTCACTCTCAGCTGGTGGTCCTATTATTTATCCTTCAATGGATTCTATTACTGTTACTCCAATTTGTCCCCATAGTTTGTCGGCTCGCCCCATTGTTCTCAGATCTACTGAAACTATTACCATGAGTTTTCCAGAACCTTATGATGGCATTTCACTGACAGTAGATGGTCAGATAAAAATTCTCATTGATGATCAAACACAAATTAAAATAAGAAAAGCTAAACACAGTGCCCAAATTATTTCCCTTCCAGGTAATGGGTATTTTAAAACACTACGGACAAAAATGGGCTGGTCTGGAAATGTTCGATAAGCTCGTTTTTACTTAAAAAAATGAAAAGAATATTAATTTTATTTGGAGTAATAATATTTGGCTGTCGGAGTTCTCCGGAGGTTTCATTTGATAGTTTAAACCAAGCCTTTATCAATTGGTATTTCAAATATCATCCTGTTGAATCCACGAGATATAATATCAAAATTAAAAATGGCAAATATTCATTAAATACTAAAGCAGAAATGGATGAATATTATGCAGATATTTCTCGATTTCTCATAGAATTATCTCAAATTGATGCCACTAAAATTCCTCCAGATTCACGGATTGATTATGAAATATTATATTCTAAATTAGAAGAAATGAAATTTATTATTGATGAAATTAAACCATGGGAGTGGAATCCTTTATGGACACTTGATGAACTTTACGATGGAATTTATATCTTGAGTGAACGAGCTGATATAAAAATGGATGACAGGGTAAATGCTGTAAAATTAAGACTAGATAAAATCCCAGGATTATTGAATAATTCCAAGATTCTCTTAACCGCACATTCAAAAAGTCATATTTTTTATAGTAATACAAGATTAGATATGTTGGTAAATCTCCTCAAACAATTACCTCTTAAATTAAATTCTGATAATATTACTCTTGACTCAATTGATGAATTGATTAATAAGGCTATTATTGCATTAGATGGATATAAAGTTTGGCTCAATTCTTATCCAGAAAAATTAGAAGAAATTCCATTTCCAGAAAAACTGCGTCTTAATCAAAATGGATTTCACTATTATACGGGTGGTAATTATTTAGCTCCTCGTGTTTATAAACTGGCAATGAAAAAACTTAGACCCACTCAGGATAGATTATTTCATTTGACTTTGCCATTTTACCTGAAGGAAAATGACGAACCCGTATGGTTAGACCGTGAAGATACTTTGGAAGTTATTAAATGGGTGATTGAAGATATTAATAATAATCCTAAATACAAGATAAGAAATGATGAAGTATTATCGCAGTTTTACGAATCGTTAACTAATATTGAAAAATTTTGTTATAGTAAGTCTCTGTTGCCCAGAAATAAGAATAAAACTATCCATTTGGAATTTGCTCAAGAATATGCCAATTCTCAAATTCCGGCATTCTTATTCGATAATCATCCAAAACAAGTTTCTACAGATATTATTTATAATATAAGACCCCCTGATGATGATTTTGGAGAATATCCTTTAAACAAGCTGGAAATAGATATTATTAATGCACTACATATTATTCCGGGATATGGAATACAGTTGGGATACTCTCAAAATTATCCATCCATGATAAGGTATTTATTCCCAGATTTAGTGACTTCTGCAGGGTGGAAATCCTATGCTTTAAATATGTTAATTGAAGAAGGGTATGGTGATTGGGAGCAAGAGTATCATATTTTAAAATTGAAAGAAGAAATTTCAATTATAGTTCGGGCCATTATAGAAATAAAATATTACTCTGGTGATATCAGCAGAGATGATGCCATTAAATATCTTATAAAAATGGCATTTATGGAAAAAGATAGAGCAGAGATATTATTAATGGAATCGGATTTACATTATTTTTCCGGAACAACTACATTCATAGGGATAATGGAAATGAGTTCGCTATTAGCAGAGTATAAACGTACCCAAGGCGATAAATTTGAACTTTCGGAATTCCATAGATTAATTTTAAAAGATGGAGTTGTCCCTCTCTTTGAATTGAAAAAAAAGGTGTTATCGCTGTAATTTTATAGTCTATTTATGAATCTACTTAACCAACATAAGAGTAATTTACACTATTGGGATGCCATTGCCGGAATGGTAGACCAATCTATTGATATTGCTTTAAATCTATCTCAAAGTGGACATCCCGGCGGTTCTCGCTCTAAAGTGCATGCATTAATTGCTACATTGCTGTCTGGTATTATGAAATGGGATATTCGCAATCCCGGTACAACTTTTGGTGATCGTTTTGTTTTAGTTGCTGGGCATACCAATCCGGTAGTGTATGCTACTTTGGCTGTGTTCAATGAAGCGCTTCGGAGAAAATATAAGGAAACGGGTGATCCAAAATATGTGAATCCAAAGGGAGAGGAATTTACGCTTTATTGGGAAGACTTGCTTACACTGAGACGACGGGGAGGATTGCCAGGGCATGCTGAAATGGAAGGGAAAACCCTGTTTTTTAAATATAATACAGGACCATCCGGACACGGTGCAGCTCCTGCTGCTGGTCAGGCATTTGCTCTCAAATACAGCGGTGCACCAAGCTCAAGAGTATTTGCCATGGAAGGGGAGGGTGGACTTACTACCGGTGTTTCTCATGAGGCCAGAATCTCTGCTTATGGATTGGGACTCGGGAATTTGATTTACCTGGTGGATTGGAATGATTTTGGAATTGACGATCGACCTTTTAGCGATATAAAAGCTGGGAACCCTGCTGATTGGTTTGAACCATATGGCTGGAAAGTAGCCGGAACAGAAAATGGGGATGATTGGGAAAGCATACTTATAGCTTTTGAGGAATTATTCAAATCTGAAAATCCAGACCAACCGAAAGCAATATGGATGAAAACTCGAAAAGGCAGGGGATATGGAAAATTTGACAATGCCAGCCATGGAGCGCCTCATAAACGAAATTCTAAAGAGTTTTGGAAAATTATGGGAGATTTTGGAAATCGCTTTGGAGTCCAATTTGAACATTTAAATATAGAACCCTCAGTCGATTTTGATTTAAATAAAAAGCAAATGGCAGATACAATGCATTCAGTGATGTCATTATTTGATTCTATAGACGGCCTTACCGATTATCTTGCAAATCATCTTATTGATATAGCAGAATCCATTCATGAAAATGATTCTGTGAAAATAGGATTTGAGAAGAACCCTTTTGCGGATAATACTCTTTATGATTTTAAAAATTATCCCGCTAATTTATATCTTAAACCAGGTGAAATAGCGCCCAACCGAGCGGCTTTTGGAAATTTTGGTTCTTGGATAAATTCCTATTGTAAAGAAATATATGGCAGACCGGTAGCACTAGTCTGTTCAGCCGATTTAGCAGGATCAACAAATATTGCCGGATTTAGTAAAGGTTGGAATAATAGTATAGGCTATGGAGTGTATCATCGGGAGGATAATCCTAAAGGAACATTACTTCCTCAGGGTATTACGGAATTTGCTAACGCAGGGCTCATGACGGGTATTAGTACGGTTAATTTTGCAAATAATCCTTATAAAGAATTTAATGGATATATAACATCCTGCAGTACCTATGGATCCTTTTCATATTTAAAATATGGCGCCTATCGATTGTTCAGTCAAATTGCACAAGACTCCCAATTGAAAGTAGGTAAAACCATTTGGGTTGCGGGTCATTCGGGACCAGAAACTGCTGAAGATTTTCGAACCCATTTTGGAATTTTTGCACCAGGTGTAACTCAATTATTTCCCGAAGGGAAAATTCTCAATCTCCACCCGTGGGAATATAATGAAGTTCCGGTAATGCTTGGGGCGGCATTGGCTCAGGATATACCCATCATTGTGTTGCACTTAACACGTCCACCCATTGAAATTCCTCATCGCCTTAATTTGGAGATGCCATCCCATTTTGAAGCTGCTAAGGGTGCGTATGTAATAAAAGATTATAATGATGATAGAGAAAAAAGTGGAGTGGTGATTGTTAGAGGCACAAGTGTTATAAATGAATTATGCTCAATACTTCCTGAAATTATTGAAAATGGACCAAATATTAAAATTGTAGCTGCATTATCTTGGGGATTATTTCATTTACAATCAGAAGAATATAGGAGGTCAGTTATAAAAGAGGATGAATGGTTAGATTGTATGGTAATTACCAATACTTCTTTAGGAAATATGTCTAATTGGGTTCAACACCCCATTGTAAAGGAATATTCCTTATCTCCTGATTGGGATAATAGCTGGCGATTTGGAGGCAATTTAGAAGAGGTTATCGATGAATCTCATTTATCGGCACATTGGCAAAGTAAAGCCATCCAAAAATTTGCCAATAAAAGAAAATTACGTATAGATGCACTGAAAAAGTCAATACCTGAAAATATATTTGATAAAATGGGGATTGAATGAAAGACAGATTCGCATCACGACTAAAAGATCTTGGTACAGAAACTGCATTTGCGGTATCTCAAGATGCGGCTGAATTTGCAGCTGAGGGAAATAAAGTATATCCCTTCCATTTGGGTGATATAAATATCCCTACACCTGCTAACATTATGGAGGCTGCTAATAGAGCCATGCGAGATGGTAAAACGGGATATAACCCCTCTGCAGGTATTCCTCAATT
>CAJWYZ010000014.1 GCA_913049525.1 uncultured Fidelibacterota bacterium
CCGTAGGACTGTTCGGAGAAAAATACGGAGATATCGTGAGAGTAGTAAATATCCCTGGTTTTTCTAAGGAACTCTGCGGTGGAACCCATGTGAATCGTACCGGAGATATTGGTGGTATTAAAATTATATCTGAGTCAGCCCTAGCTTCTGGTATCAGAAGATTGGTTGCAATTTCAGGCGATGCAATTCAAACATTGATGAGTAAACAGGAACGAGTAATCAGTGAAATTCGAAAAGAGCTCAAATGTTCAGAAGATGAAATATCATCACGAATTCAATCCCTTATTAATGATAAAAAAAATCTTGAAAGAGAAACTACAAATCTTCGACAATCTTCAATGACTGGCGAAATTGATAAATTGGTTTCTGGTGCTGAAAATTTAGGTGAATGTAGATTGGTAGTCCAAAAAGTGGATGATCCGGGTGATTTAAGAGAACTTGGCGATCAGTTCAGGCAAGCATTTAAAACTAAAGGTGCAGCATTGATAGGTACTATTCAAAAAGGAAAACCAATGGTGATGTGTGCGGTTACGGATGATTTAATTTCCCAAATTCAAGCCGGGACTGTTGTAAAGGAAATGGGAGGAGTTATGGGTGGCGGAGGTGGTGGAAAACCACATTTAGCCACTGCGGGAGGGACTGACATTCATTTATTGCAAGATGCTTTAGAGCATGGAAAAAGTTTAATTCAATCATTATTGCAAAAGTAAATGTCTGATTCACGCGTAATATTTGAAAAATCCGTAAAAGATAGAATGGGTATTGCAATACCAAAACTTGATGTTCCCGAAATCTCGCTGTCTGATTCCATATCACCTGAATTATTAAGAGAAACCCCTGCAAATCTACCGGAAGTTTCTGAGCCTCAAGTTGTCAGGCATTATGTGAATTTATCCGTCAAAAATCATCATGTGGATAAAGACCTATATCCATTAGGTTCATGCACAATGAAATATAATCCTAAAATTAATGATGCCTTAGCATCATTGCCTGGATTCGCAAATATTCATCCTCACCAACCAGTTGAAAATGTTCAGGGAGCGCTTCATATCATGTATGAATTGGAGCAGATGTTACTAAAAATAACCGGAATGTCAGCAGCTACTTTGCAGCCCAGTGCGGGATCGCAAGGCGAATTTGCCGGGATTCTCATCATGAAAAAATATCATGAACAAAATGGCGAAAACCGGAAATATATCATAATTCCTGAAACGGCTCATGGGACAAATCCTGCTTCTGTATCCTTAGGTGGATTTAAGGCTCGTGAAGTGAAATCAGACAACAGAGGGCGCGTTGATTTTGAAGATTTAAAATCAAAATTAGATGATGAGGTAGCTGGAATGATGCTTACGCAACCCAATACACTGGGATTATTTGAAAATCAAATTGAAGCAATATCTGAGGAAGTCCATAAAGTTGGGGCACTCATGTATATGGATGGTGCAAATATGAATGCGGTTGTGGGCTTATGTAAACCTGCTGAAATGGGCTTTGATATTATACATATCAATCTGCATAAAACCTTTTCAACTCCTCATGGCGGTGGCGGTCCTGGTGCAGGTCCAATTGCCGTAGTTGAGAAATTGGCCCCCTTTTTGCCGATTCCAAAATTAATTAAAGATGATAACGGAAAGTTCAATTGGACAAGTGACCTTCCGGATTCAATTGGACGACTTCATTCATTTTTTGGTAATTTTGGAATTTTGGTGCGGGCCTATGTGTATATTAAAATGCTTGGAGATAGTGGATTGAAATCCATGACTCGCGTTGCAATTATCAATGCCAATTATCTAAAAAACAAACTTAAAGATGCCTATAAAATTCCATTTGCCGAAGGAACATTACATGAATTTGTTGCTTCCGGGGTTCTCCAAAAAGCCAAGGGTGTGAAGGCATTAGATATCGCCAAGGCATTACTAGATTACGGCTTTTATGCTCCCACAATTTATTTTCCAAATAATGTTCCGGAAGCCATGATGATAGAGCCAACAGAATCGGAAACAAAAGAAACATTGGATAGATTTGTTTCGGCTTTGTTGGAAATTAATGAAAAAATAAATTCTGATCCTGATCTTGTTCGTGATGCCCCCATGACCACTCCCGTAATACGGTTAGATGAAACTAAAGCAAATAGAGAACTTGACTTAAGGTGGACACCATGAAATTTCGAATAGATAAATCTAGAGCATATATGACTTTAGCAAAAGGAGATAATATCAATAAAACGTTTGAATCTTTTGCGGAAGTTAAGGGAATTGGATGTGCCTGGCTGAATGGTATTGGGGCGTTAGAAAATCCAGAAATCGGATATTATTCCCTTGAAGATAAAGCCTACCATCGAAAAACATTTAAGGGTGAATATGAACTCACATCCCTAATAGGAAATATCACCTTAAAAGAAGGGAAACCATTTTCCCATACCCATATTACCTTTAGTGACACTGAATTCAGGGTCTTTGGTGGTCATCTTTTTAATGCAAATATTACAGCGGCAGGTGAATTTATTATGCAATTTGGTAGTGATGAGATTAATCGTGAAATGAATGCAGAAATAGGTTTACCCCTTTGGTGCCTGGAAGAAAGTCTTGGATAATATTGTTATAGAAACTTTAGATGCACCTCAAGCCATTGGTACATATTCCCAAGGGATTAAATCTGGAAACTTGGTTTTCACATCGGGACAAATACCCCTAAACCCAGAAACAGGAGAATTGATAAATGGTGACTTTAAGTCGGAAATTTCACAAGTATTAACCAATCTGAATGCAGTGCTTAAAAGTGGTGGAAGTTCCTTAAAAAAGGCTATTAAACTAACCGTATTTCTTACAGATTTATCATACTTTCCCCAAGTAAATGAAGTATTTAAGGAGTTTTTCCCTGCAAATCCTCCTGCTCGATCTGCCGTTCAGGTTTCAGCTTTACCTATGAATGCCAAAATAGAAATTGAAGCGGTGGGGTCTGTAGAATGAAATATTGGATTGTTATTTTATTTACTTTTAGTATATGCACTTCTCAGGAAGCAGAATATATTGATTCTACAAAAGTTAGAAATCCAAGGATAGCTTGGAAATTAGGTGTACTTCCAGGATTGGGACAAATCTATAATGGAAAATATGTTAAGGCTATGGGATTTATGGGAGCAGAATATTTTGCAGTGACTCGTTTCATAGAATTAAAAAATGAAAATAGAATTGGTCTTCGAAATACCTACGCTTGGTGGGCGTTTGGATTATTTGTATGGAATATGTTAGATGCTTATGTAGATGCTCAGTTGTCAACTTTTCCCATAAAACGGTTAGAATCAAATAATGACATTGATTCTCTAAAAGTAAAATTAAATTAATTTATGTGTGGAATAATAGGTATACAAAATAACGAGGAAGCTGCTACTTTAGCTTATATGGGTTTATACGCACAACAACATCGCGGGCAGGAAGGTGCTGGTGTAGTATCTTCAGATGGTAAAGAATTGCACAGAAGAATGGGGCAAGGTCTGGTTTCGGATGTATTTTCAAATCCTGAGGTGTTCGATTTTCTAATTGGAAATTCTGCCATTGGGCATGTTCGTTATTCTACTACAGGTGATTCTGATCCTAAAAATGTTGGGCCTCTAACCTTTAATATGGGAGAATACAGTTTATCTATCGCACATAATGGTAACCTCGTAAATATTGAAGGAATTAGAAAACAACTTCAGGAAGATGGAGCATTATTTCAAACTTCAACGGATACTGAAATTATTATTCATTTGCTGGCACGTGAAAAAGGAAAAACATTAGCAGAAAAACTGGGTAAAGTATTACAGAAAATAGAGGGTGCTTACTCATTAATACTTCTTTCACCTCATGAAATTATTGCAGCCAGAGATCCCCATGGGATTCGTCCATTTTGTATGGGAAAACTTCGAGATACTATAGTTTTTGCATCCGAAACCTGTGCCTTAGATTTATTAGGGGCAGAATATGTTCGAGATGTGAACCCGGGAGAGATGATAGTGGCAAATGATGACGGATTTTATTCTCAATCCTTTACTGAGCCTGAAGAGCCTAAACATTGTATTTTTGAATACATTTATTTTTCTCGACCAGATTCAAAAATATTCGGTAAAAATGTAGATAAAATGAGAAGGGCATTCGGTAGAAAACTCTCAAAGGAGAATCAAGAAGAAAAAGGAGATATTGTTATTTCAGTTCCAGATTCATCTAACACATGTGCTCTTGGATATTCTCAAGAATCAGGTGTAAAACATGAAATTGGTTTAATTCGTAATCATTATGTTGGTAGAACATTTATTTTTCCATCACAACGCTTGCGCGACATTTCTGTAAGATTGAAATTTAATACTGTTAAGGGCGTACTGAAAGATAAGGAAGTCATAATAATTGATGATTCAATTGTACGAGGAACCACTTTATTAAAATTGGCAAAACTCATACGGGAGAGTGGTGCTAAAAAAGTACATGTTAGGATAAGTTCACCCCCTGTAAAACATCCCTGTTTTTATGGAATGGATTTCCCTACTGTTGATGAGTTGGCAGCGGGTAATAGAACTGAAAAAGAAATTCAGGAAATGATTGATGTGGATTCATTGGGATATCTATCTCTGGATGGTACCATTGAATCTACATCCCAAAGGAAAAGTAAATTTTGCACTGCCTGTTTTTCAGGTGATTATCCTATTCAGAACAAAGGTGAAAATGATAAAGAAGTTTCTAAAGTACCATCCTGTACATAAAAAGTTAGTTCCCTATCTTGATGTAGTTTTTCTTCTAAGACCAACATTATTCTTTTCAGTTTGGGTAATGGTAGTAATGGGAATGGCATCGGCTCAAATGAATTATTTTAATCATCCTCTTTGGATATCAAGTTTTTCATGGGCAACATTTTTTGTCTTTATGGGATTAACGTTTGTCTGCAGTTCAACATTTATTAGTAATCAAATTTCTGATGAGAAAAGTGATGCCATTAATAAAAAACTTTTCTTAGTTGGTAAGTATGTTTCTACTGAAAAAAGTAAATCTATTGCTAAATATTTATTGTTTGCGGGATTATTAATTTTAGTTTTGGTGCACTGGTTTTCAGCATTACTCGTAGGAATAATTTATATAATCTGGGGAATTATTTATAATCAAAACCCTTATAGTTGGAAAGGAAAGCCCATTTTAGGATGGTTGGCTAATTCCATAGTGGGTATAATTCTATTTTCCATAGGTTGGGGGCTTGTAATGCAAAACCAATCCAATTCAGGAATTATTCCATTAGATATTTCTATGCTTACTTTATTAATCCCCTATGGATTTTGTTTTTCATCTATTTCTTTACTTACCACCCTGCCCGATATGGAGGAAGATTCACCATCTGGAGATAGAACATTTCCTATTGTATTCGGCAAAGGATTAACTCTTTTAATATCATTAGCACTCATTTTTATTGCCTTTATAGTTGCGCTTGAAAATAATGACCCCCTTGCTTCAACAGCAGCTTTAGCTTCTATTCCATTTTTTATTTTTGCGTTTATTCGCAGAATGGATAAAGATGTTTTACGGGCTATTAGGTATCCCATATTTATTTTTAACTTTTTTGTTTTATCAGTTTATCCGTGGTTATTTATTCCACTGGCAATCACGTATTATGTAAGTAAATATTATTACTGGCATAGATTTAACTTACACTATCCCACATTTTTGGTCGACCATGATTAACATAAAGGAAAATAGATGCGACTATTGCGGTGCATGTGTTACAGTTTGCCCAGTAGATTGTATTGAAGTGAGAGAATCATCAATAATGATTGATCATCCTGTGTGTATTGATTGTGACCTTTGTGTTGAAATATGCCCAATTGATGTCTTAGCAAGTAATGTTTAAGAGCAAGTATGATGTAGTGGTAGTGGGTGGCGGTCCTTCTGGTTCAATGGCTGCATGGGAAGCTGCCAAGGGAGGTGCTTCGGTATGCATGCTGGAAAAAGACCGTGATATTGGTTATCCGGTACGTTGTGGTGAAGCTGCCGGTGAATCTGGTCTTAAGCAATTTGTTGATATAAAAGATAGTTGGGTTGCAGAAAGGATAACGGGGGCAAAGCTTGGTTCTCCATCAGGAAAATTAGTTGATGTTGAGTTTAAATCTGAAACTGGTTTTATATTGAACCGGAGAGTTTTTGATTATGATTTGTCCAGATATGCTGCAAATGCCGGGGCTGAAGTTTATACGAAGGCCTATGTAAAAAATATTTCAAATGCAAATGGACAAGTGAATGGGGTGGTGCTTGACTACTTGGGTGAAGAAAAAAAAATTCTGGCTAAAATTGTAATTGGAGCTGATGGTTTAACCTCTCGGGTAGGTAGATGGGCAGGGATGAAGACGCAGGTAAGGATGAAAGATATGGAATCTGCATTACAGTACTCTGTATCCAATATTGATATTGAACCAAATAAAATGATTATGTATGTTGGGAAAAATCATGCACCCGGTGGATACTTATGGGTTTTCCCAAAGGGGGATAAATTTGCAAATATAGGTATTGGTATTAGCGGTAAATATAGCAAACATAAATCTGCAAAAAAGTTTTTAGACGAATTCATGGAAAGAGAGTATCCTGATGCGGCAATTCTTACCACTATGTGCGGAGGAGTCCCGTGTGGAAAACCAATGAGGAATCCAGTTTCAGATGGGTTAATGTTGGTTGGTGACGCCGCCCATCAAATTAATCCCATGACTGGCGGAGGAATTGTTTCAGGCATGAAGGCAGGATGGATTGCGGGACAGGTTGCAGCAGAAGCAATAATAAAAGAGAATTATTCTGTCAAAATGCTAAATAATTATTCAGATGCTATGTGGAAAGCCTTTGGAAAAAACTATGAAAGATTCTATAAAATTAAAGAGGCTGTGCATAACTTGTCTGATGAGGATTTAGATTATATAGCTGAACAGGTATTATCTATTCCACATAATAAAAGAACGCTCTCATCTGTCTTTAAAGCAGCAGTATTTAAGAAGCCTGCATTAATTATTGATGTATTAAAGGTTTTTGCAGGTGTCTAATGAATATTCCCTAAAAGAACTTTTACCTTTTCTAGAATTAGACGAATATATTTCGTTTGATTTAGAGACTACTGGTCTCAATCCTGAGAAAGATAAAATAACCGAAATTGCCGCATGCAGGTTTGTAAATGGTGAATTTACAGAAGAATTTACCACCCTTATTAACCCTGAAATTCCCATCCCTAAAAATATTTCAGCACTTACTGGTATCACCAATAAAATGGTTGAAAATTCGCCCATAATTAATGATGTTTTGCCTGATTTAATAAAATTTATTGGTTCAACTCCACTGGTAGCGCAAAATATTAATTTTGATTACAGCTTTATTAACAACAATCTATCAACTACAGATTCTCCACTTTCAGAAAATCCCTTATATGATACTTTATCTTTGGCTCGCGGTTTTATTTACTTTCATAATAGTTTCAGTTTGGGATCTCTTTGTGACTATTATGGGATCAAAATAGAGAATGCTCATAGAGCTGGCAGTGATGCGCTATGTACTGGGAAATTGTTTTCTTATTTGATACAAGAGGTACTTTCAAAACCACTAACCCTTATTCAGCGAGTTGATAATTTATTTGGTAATGCCAGAGTATTTAACAGCAATTTATTCAAAAATATTATAAAAACATCAGTCCGGTTAAATAAAATAGATGGGCTAATGCCAGCTCCCATGGGCAATAATCTTTCTGATAATTTTTATGAGTTTTCTGGAAGTAATAACACTAGAGTACCTGAATATCCTGAAAAGTGGTTTGCTAAGGGCGGTGCAATTAGTGAAAATTGGAATGGTTTCGAAAACCGATTTTCACAAACTGAATTAATAAAAGATACCTTTGAAACATTTATTAAGGGACATATCCTCACTGCTGAAGCAGGAACTGGATTGGGGAAATCATTGGCATATTTATCTTCAGGATATTTAGCTGCAAAACAAAAACAAACGTCTCTGGTTGTTTCTACCTATACTAAGAATCTACAAAGTCAGCTTTTTTCAGAGGATATTCCTAAACTTTCTAAAGCGATTGATCAGAATTTGAATGCGGTTATTTACAAAGGTCGATATAATTATATTTGTCGGACCCGACTAGAACGATTATTAGCAAATCACAACCATTTAATAAAACCTCAAGAATATGAGAATCTTCTTCCATTAATTATCTGGGAGTGGGAAACAAAATCGGGTGATATTAATGAGTGTAATGGTTTCCAAATCAATAGACAGAAGCGACTGTGGTCTCTTGTTAGAAGTGAAAGAGGGTACTGTTCCTCCAAGCGATGTAGTAAATATGATGGTTGTTTTCTTGGAAAAGTTCGTATAAAAGTAGATGGCGCTGATATTATCATAATCAATCATTCTCTATTTTCAAATGAGTTGATGAGAGATAATTCCTGTTTACCAGATGATTTTATTTATGTGATTGATGAAGCCCATCATTTCGCAAGCGTTACCAGAGATCAGTTGGTTACACAAGTTGGGGCAAAATCATTTGATGACGTATTTAAATATTTTAATCCGGGGAAAGATAATTGGAAAAAGAATGCACTGAATAAATTTCCTGAAATACTCAAGTTATACAAATTTCTTGCTGCCGAAAGTAAAATTATTCAAAAAGAAATTCACAACTTTTTTAATTCTTATTTAGATAATAAACGGGATGAGATAAATCGCTCGGATTATCATATAAACAAATTACTTTATCGAAATAGTAAGGAAGAATTTATAGATACTGAGCCAACTCCATGGGAGGTATTAACAAATCTAATCAGTTTTGAGAAAAATATTCAGAAGTTCAATGCCTTGCTGCAGGAAAACAAGGAAGATATCGCTGGATCTTTGAATATAGAATTCATTGCAATAAATGGAATTCTAAAGGAAGGATTGGAAAGTTTTACTGCTGCATTAGATACAAAGTCAGAGTTAGTACAATGGTCATCATTTGTACAATCAGATTATCAAAACCTCACCGCATTAAATTCAGCTCCGTTAAAGGTGAATAGTTTTATTAATGATAACCTCCTGAGTAAATATTCCGGTGGTGTTTTTTGCTCCGCAACCTTAATGGTGAATGATGATTTCCGGTATTTTAGTGAGAAAGTCGGTTTAGATTTAGCAGTATTAGAACAAAATGTAATAGAAAAAGTTTATCATTCCCCATTCCATTATAATGATCAGGTAAAGCTATTCGTATTCCGAGGACCTATTAATGTAAACGACCCCTTATTTATGAATGAAATTGGTGCTCAGATTGAACGGATATTTACTTCATTGAAAAAGAGAATGTTAGTGCTATGTACATCATTTAAACAAACGCTTGCCCTCAAACAATTTATTGAGCCTAAATTGAAAGATAGCAACTTTAAGGTATTTGCACAAGCTCCAGGAATTAGCAGAAATGTATTGGTGAGAAGCTATTTAGAGAACCCACATTCCTTGCTTATTGGGACTTCTAGCTTTTGGGAGGGAGTTGATTTTCCTGGTGACAAAGTGGAAATTCTTTACATTGTAAAAACTCCCTTTGATAATCCTTATGATCCACTTATTCAAGCTCAAATTGAAGATTATAAACAACGAGGGGGCGATGCCTTTCTAGAATATCAAGTTCCTGAAGCGGCCATGAGGTTCAGACAGGGATTTGGAAGGCTCATCCGGAATATGGATGATTCTGGAATATGCATAGTTGGTGATACACGATTATATAAGAGAGGTTATGGGAAGACAATTTTGGGTTCCCTTCCTGTAGAGCCCATTCCGTATCAAACCGTGGATTCATTACTTTATGAATCTCAAAAATTCTTTTAGTCAAGAGTAAACAGAAATTAAATTTGTTTAGTTGCAAACAAGCATCTTTAATCGTTTATGGCCAATATCAAATAGTAAGAAATGAGTAAAGAAAAAATTAGATTAAATAAAATTACATCATGCCAATAGAGCTTGGAAATACCCAGCTAACCGTAGGGAAATTAGTGCAAATTGCTCGATTTGGGGAAAAGGTTCAACTTCATCACGATGCTGTTGAGCGCATTAATACATGCCGAATTATGCTTGAAGAGAAAATTGGGGCAGGAGAAATAATGTATGGGGTAAATACGGGAATAGGTGAATTTTCCGAAGTTGTATTAGACGATGATCAAATTCAAGATTTCCAAAGATATCTTATATATAATCATGCTGCAGGTATAGGTGATCCTGCACCCATTGAATATGTCCGTGGTGCAATTGCAGGTAGAATTAATGTACACTCAAAGGGTCGTTCTGGCTGCCGTTTAGAGATTACTCAAACTATGGTGGAAATGTTAAACAAAGGGGTTACTCCTTTTGTTTGCCAGAAGGGATCTGTTGGTGCATCCGGGGATTTGGCCCCCATGTCACAAGTTGCTCTGCTGATGTTGGGAGAAGGTGAGGCCTATTATAAAGGTGAACTTTTAGATGGAAAAATAGCAATGGAGCGTGCTGGAATTTCTATTCCCGGTTTAATGGCACGGGATGGATTGGCAATTATCAATGGTTCTAACTTGCTAACAGCAATGAGTGCAATTTTGATATATGATACAAATCGTTGGTACAAACAGGCGGAGATAGCGTGTGCAATGTCTCTTGAAGCGCTAAAAGCAAACATGAAGCCTTATTTGCCAAAACTTCATAAAGCCAGAGGATTTATGGGAGCTATTCGATCAGCAAGAGCAATTCGAAAATTAGTAGAAAATGGAGATCTTGCGAAAAATAAAATTAAATGTAAGGTGCAGGATGCATATTCAATGCGGTCAACACCTCAAGTAATTGGGGCAGCCCATGATGCCTTAGACTATGCGAAGACTCAGGTTGAAATAGAATTAAATGGAGTGGGGGACAATCCCATATTTTTTCCTGAAGACAATACTCAAATTTCAGGAGCAAATTTTCAAGGAACACCGGTTTCCTTGCCAATGGATATGATTGGAGCATCCATCACGATGGTGAGTGTCTTGTCAGAGAGGCGGATGAATCGTTTGAATAATCCGGCATTAAATGTTGGGCTTCCAGCGTTTTTGACCAAAGGAGCAGGCATGTTTTCAGGATTGATGCTTTCACAATATACAGCAGATATGCAAATCGTAGAGCAAAGAATTTTATCAATGCCAGCATCTATCCAATCCATTCCTGCAGCCGCAGATCAAGAAGATTTTGTCTCCATGGGGATGAATACCGCAATAAAGAATTTTCAGATTTTAGATAATGCCTATGGTGTTCTTGGGATTGAACTTATGGCAGCTGCTCAAGCGCTGGATTTTAGAGATTACTCTTTTGGTACGGGCGTTGAAAAAGCAAAAGAGATTATTCGTAAATATGTAGATTTTCTAGATATAGACAGACCATTATATCCGGATCATACCAATATGAAAGCATTAGTAAAATCAGGTGAAATACTTGAAGAAATTGAAAAATTAGTAGGGAGTTTAGAATGAAAGAAGCCTTAACCTTTGATGATGTATTATTGGTTCCTCAATTGTCAAGTATTCTGCCTCGAGATGTAAATATTACGTCCCGATTGACCAAGAACATTCGATTGAATATTCCATTAATTAGCGCTGCAATGGATACCGTAACTGAAAGCCAAATGGCAATTGCAATGGCACGTCATGGTGGAATTGGAGTTATTCATAAAAATCTATCTATTGAGAATCACGTTCGAGAAGTTGATAGAGTAAAGCGTTCAGAAAGTGGAATGATTCTTGATCCTGTCACAATATCATCCAGTAAGACCATACAAGAAGCTTTAGATATTATGGCTCATTTTCATATATCCGGAGTTCCGGTAGTAGATGAAGGGAAATTGGTTGGTATTCTCACCAATAGAGATATTCGTTTTGAGACTAATTTAGATTTACTGGTATCCGACAGGATGACCGGGAATGATTTAATTACGGTCAAAAAGGGAACTACTTTAAATGAGGCAAAGTCGGTACTTCAAGAACATCGTATTGAGAAATTATTGGTTGTGGATGATAATGGTGCTCTTTGTGGTTTAATAACGGTGAAGGATATATTAAAGAAGGAAAATCATCCCAATGCTGCGTCCGATAAACATGGACGTTTATTGGTAGCTGCTGCTATAGGTGTGTCTTCAGATTCTATGGAAAGGGCTCAGGCATTAGTAAATGCAAATGTTGATGCCTTAGTTATTGACACAGCTCATGGGCATTCCAAGGGTGTATTGGAAACGGTTAAATTATTAAAGTCTAAATTAAATATAGATATTATTGCAGGAAATGTAGCCACAGGAGCAGGAACACAGGCCCTTATAGATGTGGGAGTAGATGCGGTTAAAGTTGGCATAGGGGCAGGGTCAAGTTGCACAACTCGAATGATTGCAGGTGTGGGTGTTCCACAATTAACTGCTGTAATGGATGCATTCGAAAGTGCACAAAAAAATGATATTCCGATAATATCAGATGGAGGTATGCGCTATTCAGGTGATATTGCAAAGTCATTTGCTGCTGGTGCCGAAACTGCAATGCTGGGAAGTATACTTGCTGGAACCAACGAAAGCCCTGGAGAAATTATTCTCTGGGAGGGTAGAAGTTTTAAATCATTTAGAGGTATGGGGTCCATTGCTGCCATGAACGATGGGAGTAAAGATCGGTATTTTCAACATAATACTGAATCAAATAAACTGGTTCCTGAAGGTATTGAAGGAATGGTGCCTTATAAAGGCGAAGTTAAGGAAACCATTCACCAGCTTATGGGTGGCGTCCGAAGTTCCATGGGATATTGCGGATCAAAATCCATAAAAGAATTTCACAAGAATATTGAATTTATTCGAATAACGGGAGCAGGGATGAAGGAAAGTCATCCTCATGACATCAATATCACAAAGGAATCACCAAACTACCAAAAACCACAATAGAAAACCCCATCCAAATAACATGGATAGGGTGAAAAGAGGTATTTAAACTGCAGCCTAAAGGCTGTTTATATATTTGGTAAGTTTAGATATTTGGTGAGAGGCACGGTTTTTATGAATTATACCTTTACCGCAAACTCGATCAATGGTTGAAATAGCTTGGTTTAAAAAGGTGGGGGCATCTTTTTTATCTGCTTCCATTACCTTTTTAATTGATGTTTTCATCATTGATTTATAATGACGATTCCGAAGGTTGTTTCTCCGAGATTGTCGTACTCTTTTTAATTCTGATCCTGATGCACCCATAGTAATCTTTAATTATTTAATTCTAAATTAGCCCATAAATTTAATAAAGAAATATTTTATAAGACTAAAGAATTAATTACCATTTAAATATTAGAAATTATTGTAAATTGAAATTAATCCATCTAACTTTACTACGCTGTATAATCGGTTTTTACTGCTTACATGAAACCATACTCTAAAAGGAAGATATATAATGACAATTGAGAATCTTAATTCAATCCCTATTTTCATCGACTTAGATGCCGATGAATTAGCGGATGTTTCCGAAAGTTGTACCCCCAGAAAGTATCCAAAAAATAGTATGATTATTCTTGAAGAAGAATTTGGTGATATTGTGTTTATTATTGTTAAGGGTACGGTTAAAATTACTCGAGTAAATGATGAAGGAAAAGAAGTGATTTTATCCTTGTTAGGTCCAGGTGAAATTTTTGGTGAAATGGCAATTTTAGATGGTGAAGCTCGTTCAGCCAATGCATTAGCTCAAGAAGATTGTGAACTTATTGCAATTCAAAGAAGTGAATTCCTTCGCTTACTCAGACGAAATTTTAAGATTTCTTTTGCTCTCATGGGAGAACTTGCTAAACGTCTTCGAAAATCTGACCAGCAAATTGAAGCATTGTCACTTTCTGATGCAGAACATAGAATTGGAGTATCGATTCTGAATTTAGCTGAAGATATGGGTGTAATTCGTAAAGGTCAGGTTACAATAGAAAAATTACCATTCCAGCAGGATATTGCAAATATGTCTGGAACATCCCGTGAAACAGTCTCAAGAGTTTTAAAATTGTTTGAAGATAGACTCATGATTACAAAAGTAGGACATACGGTTGTAATTCCTGATTATGCTTTCTTCAAACGCCTATTTGATAAAACTGTCTAAACCCTGTAACATAAGACAGTATTAAGTCTTTAAATTTGCTTCGTGTTACCAGAGTTAATCCAAGGAATACGTGGGCAGTCCAGACTTTCAATTTCCCAAGCGATATCGTTAATTGAAAACAGTAGTGAGGAAGGAGCAAAGCTTCTTTCTGAAATTTTTAATGATACAGGGAATGCCTATCGAATTGGCATAACCGGACCTCCCGGTGCGGGGAAAAGTTCGCTTACCCATGAACTAATTTCAGCTTTTCGAGAAAAGGACAAAAAGGTTGCAGTTATTGCCGTAGACCCCACAAGTCCTTTTTCTGGAGGTGCCGTTTTAGGTGATAGGATTAGAATGACTTCCCATTTCTCAGACCCTCATGTTTTTGTAAGGAGTATGGCGACGAGAGGTAGCCAGGGAGGATTGGCTTTAAAAACTCAGGAAGTGGGAGAAATTTTTGATGCTGCCGGTTATGACATTATTATTTTTGAGACGGTGGGTGTAGGACAAATTGAATTAGATGTCATTCAGGCAACAGATTCAGTGGTTGTGGTATTGGTGCCTGAATCGGGTGATGACGTCCAAATGTTAAAAGCGGGTCTTATGGAGATTGGGAATATTTTTGCAATAAATAAGGCAGATCGACCCGGAGCAAACAAGCTGGCTATTACTTTGAAAAATTTTCTCTCCACACTTTCTTTTGAAGAAAATAAATGGTTACCCGAGGTTGTTCCAACAGTTGCAACGGAAGGCAGTGGAACCAATGAGTTGATAGAAATTATTGAAAAACATAAATCATTTAATTTGACACATGGGATTCAAAAAGCAAAGATTGATGATCGCTATAAAAAGAGAGTGATAAGGATAATTACTGATGATCTTATGGATAACTTTTGGACAGATAATAACGGCTTTAAACTTGAATGTGAATTAGAAAAAAAATATAACCAGCGTAAGTCACCTTATGATTTGGCCAAACAATTACTGGTAAAATGACTAGTCAATCTCCTGAAATGCCGTTTTGGGATCATCTGGAAGAACTCCGCTGGCGGTTAATAAAGTCTATATCTGCCATATTAATAGGCGCAGTTATTACCTATAACTATGCCGATATTATAATGTATTGGCTCATTAATCCAACTGAATCACTTTCTATTGATTTAAACCTCCAGGTATTAAAAATAACCAGTATGTTTACGGTGAAGTTATCCGTGGCATTATTTGGGGGTATGATTTTAGGTTTGCCGGTTATTTTGTATCAGTTTTGGCGTTTTATTTCCCCGGCATTTGAAGATAAATATGGAGTAACAGTTGTTTTTACGGTACTATTTACATCAATATTTTTCTTACTGGGAATGAGTTTTGCCTACTTCGTTATTATTCCATTTAGTCTTTCATTTTTTACATCATTAACTGCAGAAACCATAGACGTTGCTTATAATTTCACTTTAGAAGGATATCTCGTGTACATCCTCTGGTTAATATTTGGATGTGGCTTATTATTTCAACTTCCGGTTGTGTCAATATTTTTTACAAAAATTGGAATTCTTACTCCTGCATTTTTACGTGAATATCGAAAGTTTGCTATTGTAGTATTTCTTATTTTGGGTGCGATTTTAACACCACCTGATCCCGTAAGTCAAATTCTTATAGTGGTACCCCTTATTATTTTATATGAATTTAGTATTCTCATTAGTAAACTTTTTAAACCTAAAGATTCATTGGTATGAATGCTGAACTAGATAACATTGTAACGTCTCCTATTAATGATTATATCATTCGTTTTGAAAAAGTTTACACCCAGTCACTCCATTCTGATGTAAAATTAATCAATACAATTATCAGATATATTTCACGGAAAAAAGGAAAACAGCTCAGACCCCGCCTTTGTTTACTTTCAGCCAAATTATGTGGTGAGCCCACTGAAAATACATACCGAGCAGCAGCCCTTATTGAAATGATTCATGTTGCAACACTCATTCATGATGATGTGGTAGATGATGCTGATCTTCGTCGAGGGTGGCCTTCTGTTAATCGAGTTTGGAAGAATAAACTTTCCATTTTAGTGGGTGATTTTATGTTTTCAAAAGCCCTCACCAATATGATTCACCTGAAAGATTTTGATGCGTTAGATATTTTATCAAGTACAGCACAGCGCCTGAGCCAGGGTGAAATTCAGCAAATTGAAAAAGCCATAAAGAAAAATATGACAGAGGAAGTTTATTATCAAATGGTGAGTGATAAAACGGCATCGCTGTTCTCTGCAGCCTGTAAACTAGGAGTTATGACAGTAACAGAAGACAATGATAAACGTGAAGCGTTGGCAAAATTTGGTGAAAAATTTGGATTGGTATTTCAAATAAAAGATGATCTTCTGGATATTACTGGCAATGTTGAAGGTTTAGGAAAGCCTGCCGGGTTTGATCTTAAAAAAAATATTCTTACCCTGCCACTTATTCATCTATTTGAAAAATTAGATTCCTCTGATTCAAAAAGGGTGAAAAGACAGCTTCGAAATCATGTGAAAAAATCTGAGCTCAAAGAGATTAGAATGCTTATTGAAAACCATGGGGGAATTCAATTTGCTGAAAAACAAATTGACAGGCTATCCAAAGAAGCACAGGATGAGCTTAATATTTTCCCCGATTCTGTTTATAAAGACGCTTTATTGGCAGCATTAACATTTAATTCTCATCGACATAATTAATGCGGTTTAAGCATAGAAAAAGGGTAAGAAAAAAACGCCTCCAAACCCGACAGGACCGGATTCTGACCCTGGCTAATGCCATCAGTATAAGCAGAATATTTCT